>NZ_JBSFZS010000017.1:0-93642 GCF_053600395.1 Streptomyces sp. NPDC005070
CCGCCGTTGAGGAGCTGGCGGGTCAGGGCAGGCATGCAGGGGTGGATGGCCTCGGTGCTCTGCCGGGCCACCGACGCCCACCCCTCACCCAACGGCGACGGGCTGATGCACCGGCACGGCCCCGACCCACCGGACCGACCCAACCCGCCGCCGGAACACAGTCACCGGCGCGTCCCCCTCCAACTGCGCCGGTGGCGGCCCCTGCGCGGATACTGTGCACACCCTTGACTGGAAGAAACTTCCCGGATATTCGTGACTCCTTGGAAGTTTCCTTCACGAGGGAAGGAGCGCTTGTGCGCGACTCCAGCACGGGAAGCACCGCAAGACCGTCCGCGCCTGCCGGGCCGGACAGACCGTCAAAGCCCTCCCGGCGTACGGTTCTCGCCGCCACGGCGGGCGTCACCGCCGCGCTGGCCGCCGGTACCCGCGCCCAGGCGGCGGAATCCCGCCCGGGCGCCGACAAGGCCCTGCGCGCCCTGATCTCCCGTATGACCCTGGAGGAGAAGGTCGGCCAGCTCTTCGTCATGCGGGTGTACGGCCATTCGGCCACCGCGCCCGACCAGGCCGACATCGACGCCAACCTCAAGGAGATCGGCGTCCGCACGGCCGCCGAGCTGATCGCCAAGTACCGCGTCGGCGGCATCATCTACTTCGCCTGGGCGCACAACACCCGCGATCCGCACCAGATCGCCGACCTGTCGAACGGGATCCAGCGCGCCTCGCTGGAACTGCCGCGCGGGCTGCCGCTCTTGATCTCCACGGACCAGGAACACGGGATAGTGGCCCGGGTGGGCAAGCCCGCGACGCTGTTCCCGGGCGCCATGGCGCTGGGCGCCGGCGGTTCGCGGTCCGACGCCCGGACGGTGGGCCGCATCAGCGGTGCCGAGCTGCGCGCGATCGGCATCAACCAGGACTACTCCCCCGACGCCGACGTGAACGTCAACCCGGCGAACCCGGTGATCGGCGTGCGCTCCTTCGGCGCCGATCCGGACGCGGTGGCGGGCCTGGTGGCGGCCGAGGTGAAGGGCTATCAGAGCTCGGGTGTCGCGGCCACGGCCAAGCACTTCCCGGGCCACGGCGACACCGCCGTGGACAGCCACTTCGGCTTCCCCGTCATCACCCACAGCCGCGAACTGTGGTCGGAGCTCGACGCGGTGCCCTTCCGGGCGGCCATCCGCGCCGGCATCGACTCGATCATGACCGCACACATCATGGTCCCGGCGCTCGACCCGGCCGGTGACCCCGCCACCCTCTCCCACCCGATCCTCACCGGCATCCTGCGCGGCGAACTCGGCTACGACGGCGTCGTGGTGACGGACTCGCTGGGCATGGAGGGCGTGCGCACGAAGTACGGCGACGACCGCGTCCCCGTCCTCGCGCTCAAGGCCGGTGTCGACCAGCTCCTCAACCCGCCCGACCTGGACGTCGCGTGGAACGCGGTGCTGAACGCCGTGCGCGGCGGCGAGCTGACCGAGGCGCGGCTCGACGAGTCGATCCTGCGCATCCTGCGGCTCAAGGCGAAGCACGGGGTGCTGAGCGACCCGTACGTCCGTGACGCGGCCGTGGACCGGGTGGTCGGCGTCCCTGAGCACCTCAGGGCGGCCGACCGGATCGCCGAGCGCACCACCACCCTGCTGGTCAACGAGGAGGGGCTGCTCCCGCTGTCCCGGCGGCGCACCCCGAGGGTCCTGGTGGTGGGCGCCGATCCGGCCTCGCCGTCGCTGTCCGACGGGCCGCCGACCACCGTCATGGCGGCCGCGCTGACCGGACTGGGCTTCACGGCGACGGCCCTGTCCACGGGTACGGCCCCGTCGGCGGCCACGATCGACAAGGCCGTCACCGCGGCGGCCGACGCGGACGCGGTGGTCGCCCTGACGTACAACCTGACGGCGGCCGGGTCCCAGAAGACCCTGGTCGACCGTCTGGTCGCCACGGGTGTCCCGGTGACGGCCGTCGCCATCCGCAACCCGTACGACATCGCCCGGATCCCGGGCGTCGGCGCCTGCCTGGCCTCGTACTCCTGGACCGACGTCGAAGTGCGCGCCGCCGCCCGGGTGATCGCCGGCCGGGTGGACCCGCGCGGCAGCCTGCCGGTGCCGGTGCAACGGGCGGACGACCCGGCACAGGTGCTGTACCCGATCGGATACGGGCTCAGGTACTAGGTCTGTCCGACGGTACGCGGCCGCGCCCGCCCGTGGGGTCACGGGCGGGCGCGGCCGGGTTCCGGTCACGGGCGCAGGGTCATGTCCCGTTCGGTGTCGCGGCTGTCCAGCCTCGCGTCGAACCTCGCGAGCGGCCGGGCCGCCGAGGGGTCCGCCTGGACCGTCGTGGAGGCGACGCCCGCCCAGTCGAGGATGCGGGCGGTGGCCAGCGCCTTCTCGTCGGCGGCGAGCCCGGCGACGTTGGCGCCGTGGTTCAGGCCCGGAGCCGTGAAGACGTAGGAGTCGCGCGCCTTGGAACCGAGACGGAACCGCTCGGCGCCCCAGGGGTCGTTCTGGCCGTAGACGAACAGCATGTGGTGCGCGCTCCGGCGGACCCAGCCGTCCACGTCACGCATCGCCGACTGCTGGAACCTCATCGGGATGGAGCGCGGCACGAAGGTGCGCGGGGCCTGGTAGCCGTAGCGGACGTACTTCTTCTCGATGTACGGGAAGTGGATGGTGGGCGCGCCCAGTTGGGTGCCCGCCTGGTAGTAGTACGGGGTGTACGGCTCCAGGCCCTGGTCGGTGTAGAACGAGAACCCGGAGATGGCGTCGACGGAGTTCCAGATGGCGTCGTCGCTCGCGTGCGCGGCGTCCGCGGGGATCGTGTCGCAGTCGGCGAGCAGGCTGTACTGCCAGAAGCCCCACACGTAGTCGAGCACGACCGCCTCGTACGCCTTGTCCAGGCTGCCGACCGTGGTGAAGGTGTAGCCGTTGTCGACGGCGTACTGGGCGTACTTCTTCTCCAGCGGCTCGCGGCGCACCAGGGCCTCGCGCTGCACGGCGTTCAGCCGGTCGCGGCACTCCTTGGTGCCGACCTGCCGGAAGAAGCGGTCGTACGCCGAGTCCTCGTCGTTCACGACGTCGTTGGGCGCGACGTAGGCGACGACGCCGTCCATGTCGCGGGGGTAGAAGCGCTCGTAGTACGTCGCGGTCATGCCGCCCTTCGAGCCGCCGGTGGAGATCCACTTCTTGCCGTAGACCGGCTTCAGCGCCTGGAAGATGCGGTGCTGGTCGCTCGCCGCCTGCCAGATGTCGAGCTTGGACCAGTCGGCCGGTTCGGGCCGGGACGGCGTGAAGTAGCGGTACTCCATGGAGACCTGGTTGCCGTCCACGATCTGGGTCGGCTCGCGCCGGCTCGGCGTGGTCGAGACGTTGTAGCCGCCGGTGTAGAAGACCGTCGGGCGCGAGGTGTCCTTGTGCAGCACGGTGATCCGCTGCTGGAACGTGCCCTTGGACGGGTGCCGGTGGTCGACCGGCTGGGTGTAGTTGAGGACGAAGTACCGGTAGCCGGTGTACGGCTTCTCCTGGACGAGGCTCATGCCCGGGATCGCGAGCAGCCGGTCCAGGATGTCCTTGTTCTCGTCGGCCGTGCTGGTGGCCGCTGTGGTGCCGTGGGCCTCGGACCGGACGGCGGTGGCCGTCCCGGCCGTGCTGAGCGTGCCGATGAGCACCGTGAGCACGAGCAGCCCTCTGAGCGCCTTGCGCATGCACCCTCCCCTGGGATTACGCGGTTGTCCGCCGGAACCTAACGGAGCAACTCCCGTGACACCAGGGGGTCTTGGGTCATACGTGGTTCAGCACAGAATCCAGCCGGAGCTCACCGAACCCGAGCCGACCGAGCCCTTGATCCGGACGCAGCGATGGCCCGCGTACAGGGTCACCGGGCCCGCGTGATGCGCGAAGTGCCCGGAGTCCATCACCGGCCGGCCGCCGCGCGCCTGCACGCTGACGGACATCCGCTTGCGCGAGCCCCGCGCCTCGGGGAAGGTCACGGCGCAGACATAGCCGCTGCGCTTGTACACCTGCACGGAACCGGTCGTGAAAGGCAGGGTGCGGACCTTGCGGCCCGAGCAGGAGGAGGAGGCGGCCTGGGCGCTGCCCGCGCTCATGAAGGCGAGCAGTCCGCCCGCTGTCAGCACGGCCAGGCCGAGCGCCAGCCGTCGCCGTATCGCACCACTGTCCACTGTCGTCCCTCCCGCAGCAATCAGCGTACTGGTGTACGGACGCAGGACGTACGGCGGATGGTTGCGTACCGCTACGACTCACCGTCAGCGCATCCCACCCTTGCGAGGTTTTTGCCTTCTTTGGATACAACGGTGCCTGTTTCTCCCGGGTCCAACTCATGGGCCCACCTCACGGGCCCCACCCACGGGTCCCACTCATCGATCCGACTCATGGGTCCAACTCGCCAGGAGAAGAAGGCGGTTCACCATGTCCGGCACCAACTCCTCCCTCACCACCGGCCGCGCGGTCATCGCCGCGGCCCTCCTGATCGCCGCCGGCGCCTCGGTGCCGGCCGTCGCGAGTTCCACCGCGGCGCCGCCCGCCCGCAGCGGGAGCAGCGGTCCCGCCTACGACCGCGTGGCCGACTTCTACGGCGCCTACATCGACGCCGTGACCGACGGGGACTCCGGCACCCTGAGCACCCGGCTGCGGTCCTTCTACCTGACGCCGGCGCTGCGCACCCAGCTCGCCGGCTGGGAGCACCGGCAGCACGCGGACGGGGTGCTGCGCGCCCAGGACGTGCCGAGCGCCTGGAAGGTGACGGCGGGCGACAGCGGCGCCGGGCACACCTGGTCGACGGTCCGGCTCACCTGGGGCTCCGCCGCGCACCCGGCGTACACCTATCTGACGGTGCAGTCGGATCTGGCGACGAAGAAGATCTCCGGCATCAAGCCGAGGAGCTGACCGGCTCCTCGGGCTCGGGAGCGCCCACGAAGGTCCGCCACAGCGCCGCGTACCGGCCGTCCAGGCGGAGCAGTTCCTCGTGGGTGCCGTCCTCGGCGACCCGGCCGTGGTCCATGACCACGACCCGGTCCGCGCGGGCGGCCGTCGTCAGCCGGTGGGCGACCACCAGCGTCGTACGGCGGCCCGCCAGCCGGTCGGTGGCCTGGTTGACCAGTGCCTCGGTCGCCAGGTCGAGCGCCGCCGTCGCCTCGTCGAGCAGCAGCACGTCCGGGTCGACCAGCTCGGCGCGGGCCAGCGCGATGAGCTGGCGCTGTCCGGCGGAGAGGTTGCGGCCGCGCTCGGCGACCTCGTGGAGATAGCCGCCGTCCAGGGTGGCGATCATTTCGTGCGCTCCGACCGCGCGGGCGGCGGCCTCCACCTCGGCGTCGCCGGCGCCCGGACGGCCGTAGGCGATGGCGTCGCGGACGGTCCCCTGGAAGAGGTAGGCCTCCTGGGGGACGACGCCGAGCCGGTGCCGGTAGGAGGTGATGTCCAGGTCGCGCAGATCCATGCCGTCGACCGTCACCCGCCCGGCCGTCGGGTCGTAGAACCGGGCGACCAGCTTCACGAGCGTCGACTTGCCCGCGCCGGTCTCGCCGACGAAGGCGACGGTCTGCCCGGCCGGGACGCGCAGGGACACCGCGCTGAGCGCCTCCTCGGCGCCGTCCGCGCCGCCGTACGCGAAGCCGACGTCCTCGAACGCGATCTCGCCGCGCAGCGAGGGCACGTCCAGCGGCGCGTCGGCGGACTTCGTCGAGGTCGGCTCCCGGAGCAGCTCCTGGATGCGGCCCAGCGAGACGGTGGCCTGCTGGTAGCCGTCGAACACCTGCGAGAGCTGCTGCACGGGCGCGAAGAACAGGTCGATGTAGAGGAGGTAGGCGACCAGCGCGCCGGTGGTGAGCGTGCCGGAGTCGATCCGGTGGGCGCCCACGATCAGCACGGCCGCCGCGGCCCCCGAGGCCAGGAGCTGGACGAAGGGGAAGTAGACGGAGATCAGCCACTGGCCGCGGATGCGCGCCCTGCGGTAGCTGTCGCTGCCCTCAGCGAAGCGCCGCCCGCTCGCGTCCTCGCGCCGGAACGCCTGGAGGATCCGCAGCCCGGACACCGACTCCTGGAGATCGGCGTTGACGACGGACACCCGCTCGCGGGCCAGTTCGTACGCCTTCACGCTCGCCCGGCGGAAGAAGAACGTGCCGACGACGAGCGGCGGCAGCGTCACGAAGACGACCAGCGCCAGTTGCACGTCGATCACGAGCAGGGCGGCCATGATGCCGAAGAAGGTGACGACGGAGACGAACGCGGTGACGAGCCCGGTCTGCAGGAACGTGGACAGGGCGTCGACGTCGGTCGTCATCCGGGTCATGATCCGGCCGGTGAGCTCGCGCTCGTAGTAGTCGAGTCCGAGGCGCTGGAGCTGGGCGAAGATCTTCAGGCGCAGCGAGTACAGCACCCGCTCGCCGGTGCGGCCCGTCATCCGGGTCTCGCCGATCTGCGCGGCCCACTGCGCGAGCACCGTGATCAACCCGAAGGCGGCGGCCGCCCAGACCGCGCCGAGCGCGAGCCGGGTGACGCCCTGGTCGATGCCGTGCCGGATCAGGATGGGCAGCAGCAGCGTCATCACCGCGTCGACGGCGACCAGCGCGAGGCTGATGAGCAGCGGGGCGCCGAAGCCGCGCAGCATGCGGCGCAGTCCGTAGGAGTCCTCGGCCCCGACCGCGCGGGCCTCGTCGACGTCCGGCACATCGGCGGCGGGTGGCAGCGCCTCGACCTGGGCGAGGAGTCCGGGGGTGGCGGGCATGCCGTCGAGCGCGTTGTCGCGGGGCTCGCGGTCGCCGGTCCACAGGCGCGGTGTCACTCCGCGCTCGGCGTCGAACTCGGCGTCCAGCTCATCCCGTACGGAGGTGTCCTCCCGCGGCGCGGCCGGCAGGGCGTGTCCCGGGGAGACGCCGCCCAGCTCGTCCGGGTCGGTGAGCAGCCGCCGGTACAGCGCGGAGCGCTCCTGGAGCTCGTCGTGGGTGCCGATGTCGGCGAGCCGGCCGCCGTCCAGGACGGCGATGCGGTCGGCGAGGTTGAGGGTGGAGCGGCGGTGGGCGATGAGCAGGGTCGTACGGCCCTCCATGACCTGCCCGAGCGCCTCGTGGATCTCGTGCTCGACCTGGGCGTCGACGGCGGAGGTGGCGTCGTCGAGGACGAGCAGCCGCGGGTCGGTGAGGATGGCGCGGGCGAGTGCGACGCGCTGGCGCTGGCCGCCGGAGAGGGTGAGGCCGTGCTCGCCGACCTTGGTGTCGTAGCCGCCGGGCAGCTCGGCGATGAAGCGGTGCGCCTGGGCGGCGCGGGCGGCGGTCTCGATCTCGTCCTGGGTCGCGTCGGGGCGGCCGTAGGCGATGTTGGCGCGGATGGTGTCGGAGAAGAGGAAGGAGTCCTCGGGGACGAGCCCGATCGCGGCCCGCAGGGAGGCGGTGGTGAGCTCGCGGACGTCGTGCCCGCCGATGAGGACGGCGCCGTGCGTCACGTCGTAGAAGCGGGGCATCAGCAGCGAGACGGTCGACTTGCCCGAGCCGGAGGAGCCGACGACGGCGAGGGTCTCGCCGGGCCTGATCTCGAAGCTCAGCCCGTCCAGGACGGGCCGGTCCGGGGTGTAGCCGAAGGACACGTCGTCGAACTCGACGGTGGCGGGCGCGTCTGCCGGCAGGGTCTTGGTGCCGTCCTTGATCGACGGCTCGGTGTCGATGAGCTCCAGCACGCGCTCGGCGCCGGCGCGGGCCTGCTGTCCGACGGTCAGCACGACGGCCAGCATCCGCACCGGTCCGACGAGCTGCGCCAGGTAGGTGGAGAACGCCACGAAGGTGCCCAGCGTGATCTGGCCGCGCACGGCCAGCCAGCCGCCGAGCGCGAGCATCGCGACCTGGCCGAGGGCGGGCACGGCCTGGAGGGCCGGGGTGTACTTGGCGTTGAGGCGGATGGTCCGCAGCCGGCCCGCGAAGAGCCGCCGCCCGACCTCGCGCAGCTTGCCGGTCTCCTGCTCCTCCTGGCCGAAACCCTTCACCACGCGGACGCCGCTGACGGCGCCGTCGACGACACCCGCCACGGCGGCGGCCTGCGCCTGCGCGTACCAGGTGGCGGGGTGCAGCTTGGAGCGGCTGCGCTTGGCGACGAACCAGAGGGCCGGGGCGACGGCCAGCGCGACCAGGGTGAGCGGCAGGGACAGGGCGGCCATGATCCCGAGGGAGATCAGGAAGAGCAGGATGTTCCCGATGGTCATCGGGAGCATGAACAGCAGGCCCTGGATGAGCTGGAGGTCGCTGGTCGCGCGCCCCACGACCTGCCCGGTGGACAGCTCGTCCTGGCGCCGCCCGTCCAGCCGGGTGATCGTCTCGTACATGTCGGTCCGCAGATCGTGCTGGACGTCGAGCGCGAGCCGGCCGCCGTAGTAGCGGCGCACGAAGGTGAGGGCGTAGACGAGGACGGCGGCGCCGAGCAGCGCGCCCGCCCAGGGGGCCATGCCCCGGCTGTGGTCGCCGATGACGTCGTCGATGATCACCTTGGTGACCAGCGGGACCACCGCCATCAGGGCCATGCCGCCCAGCGAGGACCCGAGCGCGAGCACCACGTCCTTCGGGTACCGCCAGGCGTACCCGGCGAGCCGCCGCGCCCATCCCCGTTCCGTCGCCACTCCGGCACCTTCCGTAGATCTCACTCCGCCGGAAGGGACCAACACCGAACGAAGCGGATTTCATCCCTCCGCAACAATCGTCCGCCCGTCCACGCGACAGCGGTCCGCCCGCCGGGCCGGGTGGCCGGGCGGGCGGACGACGGAATACGAATAGGTGTACGAAGGTGACGGTGCTGGTCCCGGCCCCGGTCAGCCCGCCGGGACGGCCGGGAAGGCCTCCGTCGGCTGCGAGGTCGGCGTGAACCGCTGGGGGGCGACGGTGGTCGGCACGAGGTCCTTGTGGATGACCTTGGCGACGGCCTGAATGGTGGCGACGCCGTAGTCCATGGTGCTGCTGCCGACGGTGAGCACCGACATCATGTAGTCGCGGCCGCCCCCGTTGAAGGTGCCGAGGCTGTGCACCCGCCACGCGTTCGAGGAGCGCGAGAGCCAGCCGTTCTTGACGTGCACGGCGACCGTCGAGGGTGCCCCGGCCGGTGTCCCCCAGCGCTGCGAGGAGACGACCTGGCCCATGAGCTTCAGGATGTAGGCGCGGGAGCTGTCGCTCAGCACCGTGTTCTTGGCGGTGACGAGCTTGAGCAGCTTCTGCTCGTCGGTGACGTTGATCTGGGTGAGACCCCAGTAGCCGCCGGTGCCCGGGGTGGTCTTCGTCATCCCCGCGGCGGTCAGGAAGCCCTTGATCTTCGTCAGACCGAGCTGGTTCCACAGCCTGGTCGTCGAGGCGTTGTCCGACTGGGTGATCATCTTGGTGGCGAGCGAGGTCTCGGTGCTCGTCAGGTAGCGGTTGTGCTTCTTCGCGTCCCACAGCAGCGTGGCGAGGACGGTGACCTTCACCGTGCTGGCCGAGTCGAACGAGGTGGTGGCGCGGAGTGTGCAGGTCGTGTTCGTCGAGCGGTCGTACAGTCCGACCGCGACGGTGCCCCTGCGGTTCGCGAGCGCCGCGGTGATGTCCGTCTGCAGCTTGGCGGCCAGACCGGCCTTGCTCGACGTACAGCTGACCGTCGGCGCCGGCGCGGCACCGGCCGGGGCCGCGGCGATCGCGATCGGCACGATCACCGCGGCACCGAGGCTCGTTGCGAGCACACGGGCAGCCCGGGATATCCGGTGAGTCATGGAGGCTTCCCATCCCCTTGAAGCGATACGGAGCGCGCCAAGGGCGCGCTCGCCTCAGATGACTCACAGGGGGGCCCGATAGTTGTACGAGTGTTCTGGGTACAGGGGTTCGGGCGTGGCGGGCCGAACGCACAGCTCACGCCAAGGCGGGCCACAGTCCGCGCCCATCACCGGGCGTCAGGGTGCGGTGGTGACGTCTGCCACTGACCCATCGCCCGACGCCCCCACGACTCCCCCCGCTCCGCCGCCGGTTCCCCTGCCGACGGGGTCCGAGGAGCGGGCGCCGGCCGTACCCCGCTGGTCGCTGCCCGCGCTGCTCGCGATCCTCGTACTGGCCGGAGTCCTCTACTCCTGGAACCTGTCGGCCTCCGACCTCAACAGCTTCTACAGCGCCTCGGTGCTCAGCGGCACCCAGAGCTGGAAGGCCTGGTTCTTCGGCTCACTGGACGCGGGCAACTTCATCACCGTCGACAAGCCGCCGTTCGCACTCATGATCATGAGTCTGTCCTGCCGGGTCCTCGGATTCGGCACCTGGCAGATGATGGCGCCCATGGTCGCCGCCGCGCTCGGCACGATCTGGATCCTGCACGCGAGCGTGAAGCGGCACTTCGGGCACGCGGCCGCCACCGTCGCCGCGCTCGTCCTCGCTCTCACGCCGATCACGGTCGCCATCAACCGCGACAACAACCCGGACACCACACTCGTCCTGCTGATGGTCGCGGGCGCGGCGCTCGGTCTGCGGGCCACCCGTGAAGGCAGGCTGCTTCCGCTGCTCGGCTCGGCGGCGTGCTTCGGACTCGCCTTCAACACCAAGATGCTCCAGGGATACATCGCCCTGCCCGCCGTCTTCGCCGTGTACATGTGCGCCTGCCGGCTGCCCTGGGCGCGGAAGGTCCGCGACCTGCTGCTCGCCACCGTGACGCTGGCCGTCGCGAGCTTCTGGTGGGCGGCCGCCGTCTCCCTCGTACCGGCCGGCGAGCGCCCGTACATCGGCGGCTCCACGGACGGCTCCGCCTGGGATCTGATCATGGGCTACAACGGCCTGGGCCGGGTGCTGGGCGGCGAGGGCAACGGCGGCGGGGGCGGGGGCTTCTCCGGAACCGCGGGCCTCGGCCGGATGTTCAACGACATCCTCGGCGGCCAGATCTCCTGGCTGCTCCCCTTCGCCGGTATCGCGCTCGTGGGCGGACTGGTGCTGTGCGGACGCGCTCCGCGCACCGACCCGACGCGTGCCGCGCTGCTGCTGTGGGGCGGCTGGACCGTGCTGCACTACCTGACGTTCAGCATGGCCGAGGGCACCATGCATCCCTACTACACGACCGCGCTCGCTCCCGGCATCGCGGCGCTGACCGGCGCGGGCGGTGTCATGCTGCTGCGCGCGCTGCGCGGCCCGGACACCCGCTGGGTGTGGGTGCTGCCCGCCGGACTCGCGGTCACCGCGCTCTGGGCGGTCGTCCTGCTGCGCCGGGCCGCCGACTGGAACGGCTGGCTGTGGCCCGCGGTCGCGGTGGTCATGGCACTGGCCGTCGCGGGGCTGGTCCTCTTCCGCTCCGGCCGGCGCGCCCGGCTGTTCACGGTCTCCGTGGCCGCGGCGGTCGTCGCGGCGCTCGCCGGCCCGGCGGCGTACGCCGTCTCCGAGCCGGCGTCCGCGGGCGGTGGCGCGGGCGGCAGCATGGGCGGCACCAACCCGACCGCCGGGCCGTCCACGGGCGGCGGCTTCGGCGGCCCCGGCGGCGGCCGGAGCGGCTTCCCCGGAGGCGGCCGGGCAACCGGCGGCAACGGAGAGACGCCCGAGGGCCTCCCCGGAGGCGGGCAGGCACCTGACGGCGGCGGCGGGCTGCCCGAGGGCGGCTTCCCCGGCGGCGGCCAGGGCACGGGCGAACCGGGCGGCGCGAACGGGGAGTTCCCCGGCGGCGGCCAGGCGCCGGGCGGCAACGGCGAGCTGCCCCAGGGCGGTACCGGCGGCGGGCCGGGCGGATCCGGCGGGGGCGGGGGTGGCATGGGCGGTATGGGCGGCACCACGAGCAGCGCCATGGTCGCCTACCTGGAGAAGCACCAGGACGGCGCCAAGTGGCTCCTGGCGGTGTCCAATTCGCAGAGTGCGGCGTCGCTGATCGTGAGCACCGGCAAGCCCGTCATCTCCATGTTCGGCTTCACCGGTTCCGACCAGGCCATGACCCTCGCCAAGCTCAAGTACCTCGTACGCAAGGGCGAGTTGCACTACATCCAGCTCGGCGGCGGCGGGATGGGCGGGAACAGCACGCTCAGCTCGCAGATCACCTCCTGGGTGCAGAAGAACGGGACGGCGGTGAAGGAGAGCGCGTACGACAAGTCGGCCTCGTCCGGCTCCACTTCGTCGTCCGGCTCCGACTCCGGCTCCGGCTCCTCATCCGGCTCCGGGTCCTCCGCTTCTGACAGCGGCGCGTCGTCCTCGACGCTCTACCGGCTGGACCCGTCCGACCTGGACTGATCGCACATTCCCGCACGCCCCGAGCGGGCGGCCCCCGGCCGGATCGGCCGGGGACCGTCCGTTCCGTCATGTCCCGCGTAGAACAACCGAGTTGTTGAATCCCGACACAGAACCGCCACCTTCCCTTAACCCCAGGAGTCGCATGTCCATGTCACCCTCCCGATTACCCGCTCCATTCAACCCGCGTAGAACGGACACCCCACGATGCCCGCCACGCACATGCGACGCTGGAAAACCCTGGCGCTGAGCACCTCCGCGGTCCTCGTCGGCCTCACCCTGCCGACGATGACCGCTTCCCCCGCGAGCGCGACGACGACCGCGTACGACAGCACGTACTACAAGAACGCGGTCGGCAAGACCGGCACGAGCCTGAAGTCATCGCTGCACACCATCATCAGCAGCCAGACCAAGATCTCGTACTCCGCGGTCTGGAACGCGCTGATGGCCACCGACCAGGACCCGAACAACAGCAGCAACGTGATCCTGCTGTACAGCGGTGTCTCGCGCGCCAAGTCCCTCAACGGCGGCGACGTCGGCGACTGGAACCGCGAGCACACCTGGGCCAAGTCGCACGGCAACTTCGGCGAGGTGACCGGCCCCGGCACCGACCTGCACCATCTGCGCCCGGCGGACGTCCAGGTCAACAGCATCCGCGGCAATCTGGACTTCGACAACGGGGGCAGCGCCGTCACCAACGGCGGCGGCAGCAAGGTCGACTCCGACTCCTTCGAGCCGCGCGACGCGGACAAGGGCGACGTGGCCCGCATGATCCTCTACATGGCGGTCCGCTACGAGGGCGACGACGGCTTCGCGAACCTGGAGCCCGACGAGAAGGTGAACAACGGAAGCACCCCGTACATCGGCAAGCTGTCCGTCCTCAAGGCGTGGAACGAGCAGGACCCGCCGAGCGCCTTCGAGGAGAAGCGCAACCAGGTCATCTACGACACCTACCAGCACAACCGCAACCCGTTCATCGACCACCCGGAGTGGGTCGAGGCGATCTGGTAGGCGGGCGGGCCGGGCCCTCTCGCGTGCCCGGGATCCCTTCCGTACGGGAGGGGTCCCGGGATCGGCTCCCTGCCCGGGGCGACGGTGAGCACTCGCCCCGGGCAGGGCAGGGCCCTCAGTCCAGGTGGGTCGGCGCGAACATCCGCAGCAGCGCCGGCAGGACGACGACGGAGGGGCCGGGCGCGGCCAGGGCCTTGGCCAGGTCCTCCTCCAGCGTCCCGGGAGTCGTCAGGACGCCCGGGACACCGAAGGACTCGGCGAGGGCCACGTAGTCCGGGCGGGACAGCTCCGTCGCCGTGGCCTGACCGAAGGCGTCGGTCATGTACTCGCGCAGGATGCCGTAGCCGCCGTCGTCGACGATCAGCCAGGTGACGTTCAGGCCGTACTGCCTGGCCGCGGCGAGTTCGGCGATCGAATAGAGCGCGCCCCCGTCGCCGGACACCGCGAGGACCGGGCGGGAGGGATCGGCCGCCGCCGCGCCGAGGGCCGCCGGGAAGCCGTAGCCGAGGCCGCCCGCGCCCTGCGCGGAGTGCATGGTGTTGCTCCCGCGCGGGTCGAAGGCCGACCACGCCCAGTACGCCAGGATCGTCATGTCCCAGAAGGACGGCGCGCCGGCCGGCAGGGCCCGGCGCACGGACGCCAGCACGTCCTGTTCCAGGGTGAGTTCCTGGGCGGCGATGCGTTCCGCCACCCGGGAGAGGACCGTGCTCACGCGCTCCGCCGCCGACGGGTCGGGGCGTTCCTCCACCGTCTCCAGGAGCGCGGACAGCGCGAGGCGCGCATCCGCGTGGATCCCGATCGCCGGGTGGTTGGACTCCAGCTTGCCGAGGTCGGCCTCGATCTGGACGACCCGGCCGCGGGGCTTGAACGTGTGGTAGTTCGAGGACAGTTCACCGAGACCGGACCCGACGACCAGCAGGACGTCCGCGTCCTCCAGGAAGTCCGTGGTGTGCCGGTCCTCCAGCCAGGACTGGAGCGAGAGCGGGTGGGTCCAGGGGAAGGCGCCCTTGCCGCCGAAGGTGGTGACGACCGGCGCGTTCAGCGTCTCCGCGAGCGCCTTCAGCTTGCCGGACGCGTCCGACCGTACGACCCCGCCACCCGCGATGATCGCGGGGCGGGCTGCCGAGGACAGCAAGTGGGCGGCCAGCGCGGTCAGTTCGGGGCGCGGGACGAGGTCCTCGGGAGTCGCGTCCATCGCCGTGACCTGCGGCAGGTGGGTCTCCGCGAGCAGGACGTCCTGCGGGATCTCCACCCACACCGGCCCGTGCGGGGCGGTGAGCGCCGACTCCCAGGCCGCCGCGATGGCGGACGGGATCTGCGACTGTGTACGGACGGTGTGGACGGACTTGACGACACCCCTGAACGACGCCTGCTGGTCGGGGAGTTCGTGGAGGTAGCCGTGGCGGCCGCCGCCGAGTCCCGCGGTCGGGATCTGGCTGCTGATGGCGAGGACGGGAGCCGAGGCGGCCCGGGCCTCCTGGAGCGCGGCGAGCGAGGTCAGCGCCCCGGGGCCGGTGGAGAGCAGCAGCGGCGCGGCCTCGCCGGTGATGCGGCCGTAGGCGTCCGCCGCGAATCCCGCGTTGTTCTCGACGCGCAGACCGATGTAGCGAAGCGAGGAGCGGCGCAGCGCGTCGAACATGCCGAGCGCGTGCTGGCCCGGCAGTCCGAAGACGGTCGTCGCGCCGAGACCGGAGAGGGTCTCCACGACCAGGTCTCCGCCGTTGCGGCCGGGGGGCGGGTTGAGCGCGGCCTCCGTCTGGGCCGCCGTCGGGCGGAGAACCAGGTCGTGGTCGTGGGTCACTTGTTCCGGGCCTCCGCGATCTGGCGGGACATGATGGTGGTCAGTTCGTACGCGGTGTGGGACGCCGCCACCGCGGTGATCTCGGCGTGGTCGTACGCCGGGGCGACCTCGACGACGTCGGCCGAGACCAGGTTGCAGGACGACAGTCCGCGCAGGATCTCCAGGAGCTCGCGGGAGGTCATGCCGCCCGCCTCCGGGGTGCCCGTGCCGGGCGCGTGCGCCGGGTCGAGGCAGTCGATGTCGATGGAGATGTAGAGCGGGCGGTTCCCGATGCGCTGGCGGAGCTGGTCGGCGACCTCGTCGGCGCCGCGGCGGTAGATGTCCGCCGAGGTGACGATGCCGAAGCCCATCTTCTCGTCGTCGGTGAGGTCCTGCTTGCCGTACAGCGGGCCGCGGGTGCCGACGTGGGAGAGCGCCGAGGTGTCGAGGATGCCCTCCTCGACGGCGCGGCGGAACGGGGTGCCGTGGGTGTACTCGGCGCCGAAGTAGGTGTCCCAGGTGTCGAGGTGCGCGTCGAAGTGGAGCAGCGCGACCGGGCCGTGCTTCTTGGCGACCGAGCGCAGCAGGGGCAGCGCGATGGTGTGGTCGCCGCCCAGGGTCATCAGGCGGGCGCCGGTGCCGAGCAGTTCGTCGGCGGCGGCCTCCACCGTCTCCACGGCCTCGTTGATGTTGAACGGGTTCGCCGCGATGTCACCGGCGTCCGCGACCTGCGCGAGGGCGAACGGGGAGGCGTCCTGCGCCGGGTTGTAGGGGCGCAGCAGCCGGGACGCCTCGCGGATCGCGTTGCCGCCGAAGCGGGCGCCCGGCCGGTACGAGACGCCGGAGTCGAACGGCACACCGACGACGGCGACGTCGGCGGTGCCGACCTCGTCGAGGCGCGGCAGCCGGGCGAAGGTCGCGGGACCGGCGTACCGCGGGACGCGGGAGGAATCGACGGGACCGCGGGGCGTCTCGTTGCTGCTCATGGGGTTTTGCCTTCTTTCCTACGCTTCATCGCGTATGTACAACTAAGTACAAGTAACACGACTCTACTGGGGAACCGGGACCGGTTCGGACAGGGGTTCGGCGTCACGGCCGGCGAGCCGCTCCCGCCAGGTGGCCAGTACCGCGGCGTCGGTCGCCGGCGTGGCCAGCGAGACGATCACGTACGCGGCCAGGGAGAGGAGCAGTCCGTAGTAGACGGGCTCGTTCGCGAGGATGCCGTACGTGGCCATCAGGCCGATGACGGCGAGGCCGCCGGCGGCGACGGAGGCGAGCGCGCCGTGCACCGTGCCCCGCTTCCACAGCAGACCGCCGAGGATCGGGACGAGCAGACCGCCGACGAGCAGGTTGTACGCGACCGTCAGCGCCTCGACGACGTTGTTGAGCGCGATCGCCGTACAGATCACGGCGATTCCCATGACCAGGATGAAGACGCGGTTGCCCTTGACCTCGTCGTGCTCGTCGCCCGCGTCCCGCTTCACGGCGCCGCGCAGCCGCGACCAGATGTCGTTGTTGGCGACGGTGGCGCAGGCGATCAGGGCGCCGGAGGAGGTGGACATCACGGCGGCGAGGGCCGCGGCGAGCACCAGTCCGCGCACACCGACCGGGAGTTCGTCCTTGACGATGGTCGCGAAGGCGGTGTCGGCGCTGGGCAGCTTCGGGTACATGACCTTGGCGGCCGTGCCGATGACGGCGCCGGCGAGGGCGTACACCAGGCAGTAGGTGCCGGCGACGGTGCCGCCCCACTTGGCGGTCCTGTCGCCGCGCGCGGTGAACACGCGCTGCCAGATGTCCTGCCCGATCAGCATGCCGAACGTGTAGATCAGCACGTAGGTGAAGATCGTCTCGCCGCCGATGCCCAGCGGGTCGAAGTACTCGGTGGGCAGCTTGGCCTTCATCGCGCCGAACCCGCCGGCCTTGACGACCGCGATGGGCAGCAGCAGGAGCAGCACGCCGACGGTCTTGACCACGAACTGCACCATGTCGGTGATGGTGATCGACCACATGCCGCCGAGCGTGGAGTAGGCGACGACGATCGAGCCGCCCAGGATGATCGCGAGCGTCCGGTTCATGTCGAAGAGGACGTCGAAGATCGTGGCGTACGCGATGGTCGAGGTGACCGCGAGCATCAGGGTGTACGCCCACATGACGACGCCGGAGATGACTCCGGCCCGGCCGCCGTAGCGCAGGTCGAGCATCTCGGAGACGGTGTAGACCTTGAGGCGCGCGATGCGGGCGGAGAAGAAGACGGACAGGGCCAGCAGGCCGAGGCCGATGGTGAAGACCATCCAGGCTCCGGAGAGCCCGTACTGGTAGCCGAGGCCGACACCGCCGATGGTGGACGCGCCACCCAGGACGATCGCGGCCATGGTGCCGGAGTACATGACGGGTCCGAGCCGCCGCCCGGCGACGAGGAAGTCGCTCTTGGACTTGGCGCGGCGCATGCCCCACCAGCCCATGGCCAGCATGCCGGCCAGATAGACGACGATCACTGTGTAGTCGACGGCCATGGGTCTCCTCCAGGTGCTCGGTGGCGTGTCGTGCGGGGATGTGGGGGACGAGCCGGCGACTGGTCGCGGGGACATACGCCCGTACCCGTGACTGCCGGTCGGGACCGACCTTAGGTGGCCGGAATGCGGCTGCGAAGTGTACGTTTCATCCATTCGAACCGAACGGGATGGATGAATCGTCCATCCCGGCCTGAACGGGATGGAGGAATCCTCCGTCGTGCCGGACTCACCGCCGCCGTCCGTCCCCGCCGTGTCCGCCCCGGCCGTGCCGCCGACCCCTCCCGTGCCGCTGGCGGCGCTCTTGGCCCGCGAGGACCTGGGCCTGCGCCTGATCGCCGGGCCCGCGGAGCCCGACACGGTGATCCACTGGGCGCACACCTCGGAGATGGCCGACCTCTACCCGTACCTGCTGGGCGGCGAGCTGCTGCTGACGGCGGGGGTCCACGTGCCCTCGGCGGCCGTCTCCGGCGAAGGCGCTCCCGGCCCGGACGACTACTTCGACGGCTATGTCTCCCGGATCGTCGCGGCGGGCGGCGCGGCCCTCGGGTTCGGTCTCGCGCCGGTCCACGACACGGTCCCGCCCGCCCTCGTCGCGGCCTGCGACACCCACGGGCTTCCCCTGCTGGAGGTCCCGCCCCGGACGACGTTCTCCGGGGTCGCCCGCGCGGTGTGGCAGCTCATGGCCCAGGCCCGGCTGGCCGAGCTGCGCCGCGTGACGGAGGCCCAGCAGAGCCTGGCGGCCGCCGCCGCCCGCCCCGATCCGGTGCCGGCGGTCCTGCGGCAGCTCGCCCGGCGGGTGAACGGCTGGGCGGCGCTGTACGGCCCGGAGGGCACGGAACTGGCCCACGCCGGAACCGTCCCGCCGCCCCACCCACCGGAGCCGCCCCGCCCCGGCCCGGCACCCGAGGACGTGCTCGGTGAGCTCGCCGGCGTCGTGCGGCCCCGTGAGGCCCAGGGGCCCGCC
Organism: Streptomyces sp. NPDC005070; assembly: GCF_053600395.1. Taxonomy (NCBI): domain Bacteria; kingdom Bacillati; phylum Actinomycetota; class Actinomycetes; order Kitasatosporales; family Streptomycetaceae; genus Streptomyces; species Streptomyces sp. NPDC005070. The sequence continues at coordinate 18,453 of NZ_JBSFZS010000017.1, forward strand.
CCGTCCTCGGCCACCGACACCGTGGGCGGTGTCCATCTCACGGCCTACGCCCTCGGCAGCGGCCAGGGCTTCGTCCTCGGCGTCGCCGCACCGCGCCGCGACCCCGGCGACCACACGATCGCCTCCGTCGCGTCCGTGCTGCTCTCGCTGCTCACCGGGGAGCACCAGAGCGCGAGCGAGGCCGGCCGGTCGGCGGCCCTGGTGCGGCTGCTGCTCGGGGCGGCGCCCGAGGCGGTGGCGCCGCTGCTCGGCGGTGAGCGGTGGGTGGTCGTGCACGCGCGCCCCGCCGGGGACGGCCCCGCACCGGACAGCGTCGCGGCGTCCGCGCTCGCGGCCGCGCTGGGCTCCGCGCTGGTGGACGTGGGCGGCGACGAAGTCCGCGTCCTCGTCCCCGGCGACCGTGTGCCCGCAGCGCAGCCGGGCTGGGTCTGCGGGGTCAGCGCTCCCGCGGGCCCGCACGGGTGGGCGGCCGCCGACACCCAGGCGGCCCGCGCGCTGGCCCGCGCCCGCGCCACCCGGGCGGCCCTCGTCCGGCACGGCGACCGCCCCGCGCTCGCCGACCTCGTCCCCGCGGCGGACGCCGAGGCCCACGCCCAGGCCCTCCTCGCCCCCGTCGCCGGAACTCCCGCCCTGACCGAGACCCTGCGCACCTGGCTGTCCCTGCACGGCAGTTGGGACCGCACGGCGGTCGCCCTGTCCGTCCACCGCAACACCGTCCGCCAACGCGTCGCCCGCTGCGCCGCGTTGCTGGACACCGACCTCGACGACCCGGACGTACGCATGGAGTTGTGGTTCGCGCTCCGGGAGGAGGAGACACGGGGTGCCGGGAACGGCGCCGCGGTCCGTACACCCGAGTGACGCACGTCCCAGCGACCGGGACGGCCGCGCCCGGGGGCCGAGCGCACCGGCACAATGGTGCTATGCCGATACCCGGGACGCCCAGCCGCGCCGAACTCGTCGACCATCTCGTGAAGACCCGTATCGCGGGCGATGTCGCCACCCCCCGCGAGAACAACCTCTCCCACTACCGCAAGCTGGCGAACGGCGAACGCAACTGGTGGCTCGGTCTGGAACTCGGCGACCGCTGGAGCGACGAGCAGGACGTGCTCGCGGTGATGGCGGAGCGGGTCGGCGTCAACGACGACCCGGAGCACCGCTACGGCCAGGACACCATCGACCCCGAGCTGACCCTGGACGCGCTGGACCGTCTCGCGGGCCGGCTGCGCAAGGCGGCCGAGGACCGGCAGCGGGTGCTGTTCGCGACGGGTCACCCGGGCGGGCTGCTGGACGTGCACCGGGCCACGGCCGCCGCCCTGCGCGCCGCCGGCTGCGAGATCGTGGTGATCCCGGACGGTCTGCAGACGGACGAGGGGTACGTCATGCAGTTCGCGGACGTGGCGGTGCTGGAGCACGGCGCCACGCTGTGGCACACGCACTCGGGCGAGCCGATGCGCGCGATCCTCACCGCGCTGGAGCGGGAGGGCCGCCCGCTGCCCGACCTGGTCGTGGCCGACCACGGCTGGGCCGGCTACGCGGGTCAGCACGGCGTGGACTCCGTGGGCTACGCCGACTGCAACGACCCGGCGCTCTTCCTCGCCGAGTCGGAGGGCACGCTCCAGGTCGCCGTCCCGCTCGACGACCACGTCCTCAGCCCGCGCCACTACGACCCGATGACGGCGTACCTGCTGAACGAGGCCGGCCTGGCCTGAGCCCGCCCCGGCCTCCTCGGACGGCGGCCCCGATCCCGGCGACCGGTCCGGGGCGCGCCCGGCGCGGGCGGGCTCCCGGACGGCGTCCACCGTCCCGCGCCACCGGACCTCGGCGACCGGACCTCGGCGACCGGGCCCGCACGCCACGGGACCGTGCGGCCCCGGCCCGCACGCCACCGGACCCCCGCGGCCGCGGACCCCGCGGCAAGTGCCCCGTTCACGGCCAGGGGTTCAGCCCCTCGGACCGCCGCTGGGCGTAGCCCGGGGTCGGGTCCAGGTACACCCTGCTCACCACGGGGACCACCGACCGGATCCGGTCCTCCGCCTGTTCACAGGCCCACTCGATCTGCGCCGCGGTCGACACGTCCCGGAAGTCGACCTTGGCGGCGACGAGCGCCTCACGCGGCCCCTGCACGAGCGTGATCAGCTCCAGTACGGCCTCCACGTGCTCCACCTCCAGCAGTTCCACCCTGATCCGCTCCCGCACGGGCTTCGGCAACGGCCGTCCGATCAGCAGCTCCGCGTTGGAGCGGCCCAGCACCCAGGCGACGTAGAGCAGCAGGAGCCCGATGAGCAGCGAGGCGATGCCGTCCCAGACGCCCGATCCGGTGAGCTGGCCGCCGAGCAGGCCGCCCGCGGCGAGCACCAGGCCGACGAGTGCGGCCGAGTCCTCCATGACGACGGCCTTCACGGCGGTGTCGGGGGTGCGCCGGAGGTAGGTCTTGAAGGAGGCGTCGAGCCGGGCGGCCTCGCCGCGCGCCTGCCGCAGTCCCGTCCGCAGGGAGAAGCCCTCCAGGAGGAAGGCGACGGCCAGCACGATGTACGAGACGAGCGGGTCGCCGAGCTCCTCGCCCGCGACCAGGGTGTGGATGCCGTCGTAGAGGGAGAAGACGGCGCCGCCGACGAAGGTGGCGACGGCGGCGAGCAGCGCCCAGATGTAGCGCTCGGGGCCGTAGCCGAGCGGATGGTCCTCGTCGGCCGGTTTCTCGCTGCGTTTGAGCGCCGTGAGCAGCATCAGTTCCGTGACGGTGTCGGCGACGGAGTGGGCGGCCTCCGACAGCATCGCGCTGGAGCCGCTGATGACACCCGCGACCGCCTTGGCGAGGGCGATCCCGAGGTTGGCGGCCGCGGCGACGATCACCGTGGAGACGCTCTCGCCGCCGGTGTCCTGCGGTGCGTCAGTCATGCCCCACTTCTACCCGCGAACGCCTACCGGGGGACGCGGACCACGCCCTCCTGGATCACCGAGATGGCCAGCCGGCCGTCCTGGGTGTAGATCCGGGCCTGGCCCAGGCCCCGGCCACCCGACGCGGACGGCGACTCCTGGTCGTACAGCAGCCACTCGTCGGCGCGGAACGGGCGGTGGAACCACATCGCGTGGTCCAGTGAGGCGCCGACGACGTCGCCGGTCACCCAGCCGCCGCGCCCGTGGGCGAGAAGGATGGAGTCGAGGAGCGTCATGTCCGAGACGTAGGTGGCGAGCACGACGTGCAGCAGCGGGTCGTCCGCGAGTTTGCCGTTGGTGCGGAACCACACCTGGGAGCGCGGTTCGCGGGCCTCGCCGACGGTGCCGTACGGCGGCGCGTCGACATAGCGCAGGTCGACGGACTCGCGGGCCTCCAGGATGCGGGCCACGACCTCGGCGTCGGTGAGGACGTCGGCGTACCGCGACAGCAGTTCGGCGGCCGTGGGCAGCGTCTCCGGGTCGGGTGCGGGCGGCATCGGGGCCTGGTGCTCCATGCCCTCCTCGTACGCCTGGAAGGACGCGGAGAGGTGGAAGATCGGCTGTCCGTGCTGGACCGCGACCACCCGGCGGGTGGTGAAGGAGCGGCCGTCACGGATGCGGTCCACGGAGTACACGATGGGCGCCCCGGGGTCACCGGTCCGCAGGAAGTAGGCGTGCAGGGAGTGGGCGAGCCGATCCTCGGGGACCGTGCGCCCGGCGGCGACCAGTGCCTGCGCCGCCACCTGCCCGCCGAAGACGCGCGGAATGACGGCCGACCGTGACTGGCCGCGGAAGATGTTCTCCTCGATCCGCTCGAGATCGAGCAGATCGAGGAGAGACTGAAGTGCCTCGCTCATAAGGCAGTTGTACCGCGCAGTCTTTTCTCGGACCTTACAGGCCCATGTCCTTGGCGATGATCGTCTTCATGATCTCGCTGGTCCCGCCGTAGATGCGGTTGACGCGGTTGTCCGCGTACAGGCGCGCGATCGGGTACTCGTTCATGAAGCCGTAGCCGCCGTGGAGCTGGAGGCAGCGGTCGATGACGCGGTGCGCGACCTCGGTGCAGAACAGCTTGGCGCTGGCGGCCTCGGCCGGGGTCAGCTCACCGGCGTCGAGGGCCTCCAGGGCGCGGTCGGCGACGGCCTCGGCCGCGTCCACCTCGGCCTGGCAGGCGGCCAGCTCGAACTTGGTGTTCTGGAAGGAGGCGACCGACTTGCCGAAGACGGTGCGCTCCTGGACGTACTCCTTGGCGAACCGGACGGCGGCCTTGGCCTGCGCGTAGGCGCCGAAGGCGATGCCCCAGCGCTCGGAGGCGAGGTTGTGGCCGAGGTAGTAGAAGCCCTTGTTCTCCTCGCCGAGCAGGTCCTCGACGGGCACCTTCACGTCGACGAACGCCAGCTCGGCGGTGTCGGAGGTCTTCAGGCCGAGCTTGTCGAGCTTGCGGCCGATGGAGTAGCCCTCGGACTTGGTGTCCACGGCGAAGAGGGAGATGCCGAAGCGGCGGTCCTCGGCGGTGGGCGCGGAGGTGCGGGCGCAGACGATCACGCGGTCGGCGTGGACGCCACCGGTGATGAAGGTCTTGGAGCCGTTGAGGACGTAGTGGGTGCCGTCCTCGGAGAGCTTGGCGGTGGTCTTCATGCCCGCGAGGTCGGAGCCGGTGCCCGGCTCGGTCATCGCGAGGGCCCACATCTCCTCGGCGCTGACGAACTTCGGCAGGAAGCGCTTCTTCTGCTCGTCGCTGGCGAGCATCTTGATGTAGGGCAGGCCGAGCAGCACGTGCACACCGGAGCCGCCGAACTGGACACCGGCGCGCGCGGTCTCCTCGTACATCACGGCTTCGAACTTGTACGAGTCGATGCCGGCGCCGCCGAACTCCTCGTCCACGCGGATGCCGAAGACGCCGAGCTCGGCGAGCTTGTAGTAGAAGTCGCGCGGCGCCTGGCCGGCGGCGAACCACTCGTCGTAGACCGGGACGACCTCGGCCTCGATGAAGGCGCGCAGGGTCTCCCGGAACGCCTCGTGGTCCTCGTTGAACACAGTACGGCGCACCGCCGCCACCTCCGCCTGGATACCTGGTGTTATGTCTAAGCGCTTGCTCAGATATGAGGTTACCCGTCGGTCACGAGCGCCGTCCAGGGGTCACCCCCCGAGACGCTCGTCACGCACCGGGAGCCACAGCGGCCGCTCCGAACGCTCCCCGCGCCATCCGGTGCAGCAGCTCGGCCGTGACCGCACGCCCGGGGAGCGCGCCCGGCCGCCCCAGGTGCGGGGTCGAGTTCAGCAGGCCGAAGACCGAGTGCACGGCGGAGCGCGCGGCGGGCTCCGCCAGATCCGGGTACACGTCGCGCACCACCTCCACCCACAGCTCGACGTACTGACGCTGGAGCTGGCGCACGAGCTTGCGGTCGCTGTCCCGCAGGCGGTCCAGCTCGCGGTCGTGCAGGGTGATCAGAGGGCGGTCGTCGAGCGCGAAGTCGATGTGCCCCTCGATGAGCGAGTCGAGGAGCCCCTCGGCGCCGTCCTCGACGGCCCCCTCGGAGCCCGCCCTGGCCTCCGCCACCCTGCGCCGGCCGCCCGTGAGCAGTTGCCCGCTGATCCCCACCAGCAGCTCGGCGAGCATCGCGTCCTTGCCGGCGAAGTGCCGGTAGAGACCGGGGCCGCTGATTCCGACCGCCGCTCCTATCTCGTCCACTCCCACACCATGGAAACCACGTTCGGCGAACAGCCGCGCGGCCTCCCTCAGGATCTGCTCGCGCCGGGTGGGGGCGTCGGTTCTGGTGGCCATGAAAACAATTCTAGACACCGGCGTTAGCGGTCGTTAACCTGAAGGAAGTTGCGTTAACGCTCATTAACTGGTCGACCACTGGTGAGGGGACCGCAGGATGCAAGAGGCACCGGAGCTGACGAGCGCGGCGGATCCCGCGTCGGAGGCCTGGAGGGCCAACGAGGCGGCACACCGCGCGCTGGGCGAGGAACTGCGCCGCAAGCTGGCCGCGGTGCGGCTCGGCGGCGGCGAGAAGGCACGGGCGCGGCACACCGCGCGCGGCAAGCTGCTCCCCCGCGACCGCGTGGACGCCCTGCTCGACCCCGGCTCCCCGTTCCTGGAGCTGGCGCCGCTCGCCGCCGACGGGATGTACGACGGCGCGGCCCCGGCCGCCGGTGTCATCGCCGGGATCGGCCGGGTGAGCGGGCGCGCGTGCGTGATCGTCGCCAACGACGCCACCGTCAAGGGCGGCACGTACTACCCGATGACGGTGAAGAAGCACCTGCGTGCCCAGGAGGTCGCGCTGGAGAACCGTCTGCCCTGTGTGTATCTCGTCGACTCCGGAGGCGCCTTCCTGCCCATGCAGGACGAGGTGTTCCCCGACCGCGAGCACTTCGGGCGGATCTTCTACAACCAGGCGCGGATGTCCGGCGCCGGGATCCCGCAGATCGCGGCCGTCCTCGGCTCCTGCACGGCCGGCGGCGCGTACGTGCCGGCGATGAGCGACGAGGCCGTGATCGTCCGCAACCAGGGGACGATCTTCCTGGGCGGGCCCCCCTTGGTGAAGGCCGCCACCGGTGAGGTGGTGACCGCCGAGGAACTGGGCGGCGGCGAGGTCCACTCCCGGACCTCCGGCGTCACCGACCACCTCGCCGAGGACGACGCGCACGCGCTGCGGATCGTGCGCACCATCGTCTCCACGCTCCCCGCGCGCGGGGAGCTGCCCTGGGAGGTCACCGCGGCGGCCGAACCCAAGGTCGACCCGTCCGGGCTGTACGGCGCGGTGCCGGTCGACTCCCGCACTCCCTACGACGTACGCGAGGTCATCGCGCGCGTGGTCGACGGTTCCCGCTTCGCCGAGTTCAAGGCCGAGTTCGGGCAGACCCTGGTCACCGGCTTCGCACGGATCCACGGCCACCCGGTCGGCATCGTCGCCAACAACGGCATCCTGTTCTCGGAGTCGGCCCAGAAGGGCGCCCACTTCATCGAACTGTGCGACCAGCGCGGCATCCCGCTGGTGTTCCTGCAGAACATCTCCGGCTTCATGGTGGGCCGCCAGTACGAGGCGGGCGGCATCGCCAAGCACGGCGCGAAGATGGTCACGGCCGTCGCCTGCGCCCGCGTGCCCAAGCTGACCGTCGTGATCGGCGGTTCGTACGGCGCGGGCAACTACTCGATGTGCGGCCGGGCGTATTCGCCGCGCTTCCTGTGGATGTGGCCGGGCGCCAAGATCTCCGTGATGGGCGGCGAGCAGGCCGCCTCGGTCCTCGCGACCGTCAAGCGCGACCAGATCGAGGCGCGCGGCGAGTCCTGGCCGGCCGCGGACGAGGAGGACTTCAAGGACCCGGTCCGCCGGCAGTACGAGCAGCAGGGCAGCGCCTACTACGCGAGTGCCCGGCTCTGGGACGACGGTGTGATCGACCCGATGGAGACCCGGCAGGTCCTCGGACTCGCCTTGACCGCCTGCGCCAACGCGCCCCTGGGTGACCCCCAGTTCGGCGTCTTCCGGATGTGAGGGGACCCATGTTTGACACGGTGCTTGTGGCCAACCGGGGTGAGATCGCCGTACGCGTCATCCGCACCCTGCGTGCGCTCGGCGTGCGCTCGGTAGCCGTCTTCTCGGACGCGGACGCCGACGCCCGGCACGTCCGGGAGGCCGACACGGCGGTACGGATCGGACCGGCGCCCGCGTCGGAGAGCTATCTGTCGGTGGAGCGACTGCTGGAGGCGGCGGCCCGCACCGGCGCCCAGGCGGTGCACCCGGGGTACGGCTTCCTCGCCGAGAACGCCGCCTTCGCGCGGGCCTGCTCGGAGGCCGGACTGGTCTTCATCGGCCCGTCCGCCGAGGCGATCTCCCTGATGGGCGACAAGATCCGCGCCAAGGAGACGGTGAAGGCGGCCGGCGTCCCGGTCGTCCCCGGCTCCTCGGGCAGCGGTCTGACGGACGCGGAGCTGATCGCGGCCGCCCGCGAGATCGGCGTCCCGGTGCTCCTGAAGCCGAGCGCGGGCGGCGGCGGCAAGGGCATGCGCCTGGTGCGCGACACCGAGGTGCTGGCCGACGAGATCGCCGCCGCGCGGCGCGAGGCGCGCGCCTCCTTCGGCGACGACACGCTCCTCGTCGAGCGCTGGGTCGACCGGCCCCGCCACATCGAGATCCAGGTCCTGGCGGACGGGCACGGCAACGTCGTGCACCTGGGCGAGCGCGAGTGCTCCCTCCAGCGCCGCCACCAGAAGATCATCGAGGAGGCGCCCAGCGTGCTCCTCGACGACGCCACGCGCGCCGCGATGGGAGAGGCGGCCGTCCAGGCGGCCCGCTCCTGCGGCTACCGGGGCGCGGGCACGGTGGAGTTCATCGTCCCCGGCGGCGACCCTTCCTCGTACTACTTCATGGAGATGAACACCCGCCTCCAGGTGGAGCACCCGGTCACCGAGCTGATCACCGGCCTCGACCTCGTCGAGTGGCAGCTTCGGGTCGCCGCCGGCGAGCACCTGCCCTACGAGCAGCGGGACATCACCCTCACCGGCCACGCGGTGGAGGCCCGGATCTGCGCCGAGGACCCGGCGCGCGGTTTCCTCCCCTCCGGCGGCACCGTGCTCGCCCTGCGCGAGCCGCAGGGGGACGGGGTGCGCACCGACTCGGGCCTCTCCGAGGGCACCGAGGTCGGCAGCCTCTACGACCCGATGCTCTCCAAGGTCATCGCGTACGGCCCCGACCGCCCGACAGCGCTGCGCAGGCTCCGGGCCGCCCTCGCCGACACGGTCACGCTCGGGGTCCAGACGAACGCGGGCTTCCTGCGCCGGCTGCTGGCCCACCCCGACGTGGTGGCCGGCAACCTGGACACCGGTCTGGTCGAGCGGGAGGCGGACGGCCTGGTACCGGACGGGGTGCCCGAGGAGGTGTACGAGGCGGCGGCGGCCGTCCGGCTCGCCGCTCTGGAGCCCGCGGGCGAGGGCTGGACCGACCCGTTCTCGGTGCCGACCGGATGGCGGCTCGGCGGCACACCGAAGCCGGTCGGCTTCTCCCTGCGGGTCCTCGACCCGGTGGAGTACACCCCGCGCGGCACCCACACGGTTTCCGCCGACCGCGTCGCGGTGACCCTCGACGGGGTGCGGCACACCTTCCACCGCGCCGCCGACTGGATCGGCCGCGACGGCGACGCCTGGCATGTGCGCGACCACGACCCGGTGGCCGCGTCGCTCACCGGATCGGCGCACGCCGGCGCCGACTCGCTGACCGCCCCCATGCCCGGCACGGTGACCGTCGTGAAGGTCGCCGTCGGCGACGAGGTGGCCGCCGGACAGAGCCTGCTCGTGGTCGAGGCGATGAAGATGGAGCACGTCATCTCCGCGCCGCACGCCGGGACGGTCAGCGAGCTGGACGTCACCGCGGGCACGACCGTCGCCATGGACCAGGTCCTGGCCGTCATCACCCCCGCGGAGGAGACGGAATGAACACGTCCGAGCTCGGTCTGCCGATGCCCGTACCGGCCCAGGACCTGCCCGCCCAGGTACGGATCTACGAGGTCGGCGCGCGCGACGGGCTGCAGAACGAGAAGGCGACCGTACCGACCGAGGTGAAGGCGGAGTTCATCCGGCGCCTCGCGGACGCGGGCCTGACCACGATCGAGGCGACCAGCTTCGTCCACCCCAAGTGGGTTCCCCAACTGGCGGACGCGGAGCGGCTCTTCCCGCAGGTGGCCGACCTGCCGGTGGCGCTCCCGGTGCTGGTGCCGAACGAGCGCGGGCTGGAGCGGGCGCTGGCGCTCGGCGCCCGGCACGTGGCCGTCTTCGCCAGCGCGACGGAGTCCTTCGCGAAGGCCAACCTCAACCGGACGGTCGACGAGGCGCTCGCCATGTTCGAGCCGGTGGTGAACCGCGCCAAGGAGGCGCGGCTCTCCGTCCGCGGCTATGTCTCGATGTGCTTCGGCGACCCGTGGGAGGGACCCGTCCCGGTCCATCAGGTCGTCCGCGTCTGCAAGGCGCTGCGGGACATGGGCTGTGACGAGCTGAGCCTCGGCGACACGATCGGCGTGGCGACACCGGGCCATGTGCAGGCCCTGCTCGCCGAGCTGAACGAGGAGGGCGTGCCCACCAGCGCGCTCGGCGTGCACTTCCACGACACCTACGGCCAGGCGCTCTCCAACACCCTGGCCGCCCTCCAGCACGGCGTCGCCACCGTCGACGCCTCCGCGGGCGGCCTCGGCGGCTGCCCGTACGCGAAGTCGGCGACGGGCAACCTCGCCACGGAAGACCTCGTGTGGATGCTCCAGGGCCTCGGTATCGACACCGGGGTCGACCTCGGCCGCCTCACCGCCACAAGCGTGTGGATGGCTGGACAACTGGGCCGACCCAGCCCGTCCCGCACCGTCAAAGCCATCGGTCAAACGACACAGTCCCACCAGGAGTGAACACCATGTCCCTGGACCACCGCCTCTCCCCCGAGCTCGAAGAACTCCGCCGCACGGTCGAGGAGTTCGCGCACGACGTCGTGGCGCCGAAGATCGGCGACTTCTACGAGCGGCACGAGTTCCCGTACGAGATCGTGCGGGAGATGGGCCGCATGGGCCTGTTCGGGCTGCCGTTCCCCGAGGAGTACGGCGGCATGGGCGGCGACTACCTCGCCCTCGGCATCGCCCTGGAGGAACTGGCCCGCGTCGACTCGTCCGTGGCCATCACCCTGGAGGCGGGCGTCTCGCTGGGCGCCATGCCGATCCACCTCTTCGGCACCGAGGAGCAGAAGCGGGAGTGGCTTCCGCGGCTGTGCTCCGGCGAGATCCTGGGCGCGTTCGGCCTCACCGAGCCGGACGGCGGCTCGGACGCGGGCGCGACCCGCACGACGGCCCGGCTCGACCCCGAGACGAACGAATGGGTCATCAACGGCAGCAAGTGCTTCATCACCAACTCGGGCACGGACATCACGGGCCTGGTGACGGTCACCGCGGTCACCGGCCGCAAGCCCGACGGCAAGCCGCTGATCTCCGCGATCATCGTCCCCTCCGGCACCCCCGGCTTCACGGTCGCCGCCCCGTACTCGAAGGTCGGCTGGAACGCCTCCGACACCCGTGAGCTGTCCTTCTCGGACGTGCGCGTACCGGCGGCCAACCTGCTCGGTGAGGAGGGCCGCGGCTACGCGCAGTTCCTGCGCATCCTGGACGAGGGCCGTATCGCCATCGCGGCGCTGGCCACGGGTCTCGCCCAGGGCTGTGTCGACGAGTCCGTCAAGTACGCCAAGGAGCGGCACGCGTTCGGGCGCCCGATCGGCGCCAACCAGGCGATCCAGTTCAAGATCGCCGACATGGAGATGAAGGCGCACATGGCCCGGGTGGGCTGGCGCGACGCCGCGTCCCGACTCGTCGCGGGCGAGCCCTTCAAGAAGGAGGCGGCGGTCGCCAAGCTGTACTCCTCCACGATCGCCGTCGACAACGCCCGTGACGCCACCCAGGTCCACGGCGGCTACGGCTTCATGAACGAGTACCCGGTCGCCCGTATGTGGCGCGACTCCAAGATCCTGGAGATCGGCGAGGGCACGAGTGAGGTCCAGCGCATGCTGATCGCCCGGGAACTGGGGCTCACGGGCTGAGTCCCGCGCACGACCGACACACCGCGGCCACCGACGGGCACCCGCCCGCCGGTGGCCGCGGTGCGTCCGTGACCTGGGCCCGCCGGTGGCGCGGCGCGCCGGTGGCCGCGGCGCGCCGGACAGGCCGTCGGCCGCGGATTCGATCAAGGTGCCCCGCCCTCTGGACATGAGCTGAGGTTAGGCTAACCTACCTTCGAACTGATCCGGTGGATCTTCTCCGCCCCATGTCGAAAGCAGCCGCACTCATGTCCAACGCCCGTGCCACTCAGCTCTCCCGTCGCGGCATCCTCGCCGCGGGCGGCGTCCTCGGCCTCGGCGCCGTCCTCGCCGCCTGCGGTGACGACGACTCGAAAAGCGCTGGCTCGGACGCGACCAAGGCCGCGGCGAAGGCCGGCCCCTGGACGTTCAAGGACGACCGCGGCACGACCGTGAAGCTGGACAGGACCCCGGCGAACATCGTCGCCTTCACCGGTGTCGCCGCCGCCCTGTTCGACTACGGCGTCGAGGTCAAGGGCGTGTTCGGCCCGACGACGACCAAGGACGGCAAGGCCGACGTCCAGGCCGGCGACATGGACGTCAGCAAGCTGACGGTCCTCGGCAACGAGTGGGGCCAGTTCAACATCGAGAAGTACGCGGGCCTCGCCCCCGACGTGCTGATCTCCACGATGTTCGACTCCGCGGGCACCCTCTGGTACGTCCCCGAGGAGTCCAAGGACAAGATCCTCAAGCTCGCGCCGAGCGTCGGCGTCTCCGTCTACGACCGCCAGATGCCGCAGTCCCTGGAGCGCATGTACGCGCTGGCGCAGTCCCTGGGCGCCGACGTGAAGTCGGCGAAGATCGTCGAGGCGAAGAAGAAGTTCGAGGCGGCCGCCGAGCGACTGCGCAAGGCCGCCAAGGCGCGCCCGGAGATCAAGGTGCTGGCCGGTTCCGCGAGCCAGGACATCTTCTACGTGTCCGGCTCCAACCTCTCCATCGACCTGGAGTACTTCAAGGCCCTCGGCGTGAACATCGTCGAGCCCTCCGCCAAGGCCCTCAAGGCCAGCGGCGGCTGGTTCGAGAACCTGAGCTGGGAGAACGTCGACAAGTACCCGGCCGACATCATCATCATGGACGACCGCAGCGCAACCATCCAGCCGGCCGACATCACCGAGGCCACCTGGAAGAAGCTGCCCGCCGTCAAGGCCGGCCAGGTCATCGCCCGGACGCCCGAGGCGATCCTGTCGTACGACAAGTGCACCCCGATCCTCGAGCACCTCGCCGAGGCCATCGAGAACGCCAAGAAGGTCGCCTGACACCCTCCGCGGTGACCACCTGACGATCACTCAGGAGCACGCATGACGACGGCCGTAGCCGCCCCGTTCCGTTTCTTCACCCTCCGGGTCGTACGGACGAGGCGGCTCGGCCCGTCTCTGGTCCGGGTGACCTTCGGCGGACCCGACCTGCGGGACTTCCACTCCGACGGACGTGACCAGTCCCTGTCCCTGTTCCTCCCGCACCCCGGCCGGACCGAGCCCGCCGTTCCCGTCGAACTCGGCGACGACTGGTGGCAGGGTTGGCGCGAACTGCCCGACGACGTGCGGGCGGTGATGCGCTCGTACACCCTGCGGGCCCTGCGCCGCGACCCCGACGAGATCGACATCGACTTCGCGCTGCACGGCCTGGAGCCGGGCGCGGCCGCCCCCGCCGGGCCTGCCTCGCGCTGGGCGTCCGGCGCCGCGCCCGGCGACCGGGTGGTCCTGCTCGGCCCCGCCGTGGCGGACAACCGGGCCATCCGCTTCCGGCCGCCCGCGGACGCCGACCTCGTGGTCCTGTGGGGCGACGAGACGGCCCTTCCCGCGGTCTCCGCCATCCTCGAATCGCTCCCGGCGGGACTGCGGGTGCGGGCCTGGCTGGAGGTCCCGCACGCCGGTGACATCCAGGACCTGGCCACCCCGGCCGACGCCGAGATCACCTGGCTGGTCGGGGACGACCACACCGCCGGGGAGCGCCCCCTGGCGCTCGACGCCCTGCGGTCGGCGCATCTCCCGCCCGCCGAGGCCCCCTACGCCTGGATCGCGGGCGAGTCCGGGTGCGTGCGGGAACTGCGCCGCCATCTGGTGCACGAGCGCGGCATCGACCGCCGGAGGGTCACCTTCGTCGGGTACTGGCGCCGGGGCCTGACAGAGGAACAACTGCGGCAACAGGGCGAGTAGTTCCGCTCCCCGGGCGCCTTCCGCCGATCGGAAAGAGGCGTACGTCACGAAGGACGGGCCAGGGCGAGGAAGCGTGATCGATTTAGGTTAGGCTAACCTAAATCGAACGTCGCGACCTCGCCCTTTCCCGTGTCCCGCTCGGACTGTCTCCCCGCACGGAGGACCCCCACATGCGCTCGCACCTGCTCAACGACACCACCGCGGACCGGTACCGCCGCTCCGTGACCGAAGGGGTCGAGCGGGTGGCCGCCAAACTCGCCGCCACCGACCGCCCGTTCACGGGTGTCTCGGTCGACGAACTCGCCCCCCGCATCGAGCGGATCGACCTCGACAAGCCCCTGCACGACACCACGGCCGTCCTCGACGAGCTGGAAGAGGTCTACCTCCGGGACGCGGTCTACTTCCACCACCCGCGCTACCTCGCCCACCTCAACTGCCCGGTCGTCATCCCGGCCGTGCTCGGCGAGGCCGTCCTGTCCGCCGTCAACTCCTCGCTGGACACCTGGGACCAGTCGGCCGGCGGCACCCTCATCGAGCGCAGGCTCATCGACTGGACGAACGAACGCATCGGTCTCGGCCCGGCCGCGGACGGCGTGTTCACCAGCGGCGGCAGCCAGTCCAACCTCCAGGCCCTGCTCCTGGCCCGCGAGGAGGCCAAGGCGGAGAACCTCGCCGATCTGCGGATCTTCGCCTCCGAGGTCAGCCACTTCAGCGTCAAGAAGTCGGCCAAACTCCTCGGCCTCGCCCCCGACGCCGTCGTCTCGATCCCCGTCGACCACGACAAGCGCATGCAGACCGTCGCCCTCGCCCACGAACTGGAGCGCTGCCGGCAGGACGGCCTCGTGCCCATGGCCGTCGTCGCCACCTCGGGCACCACCGACTTCGGCTCCATCGACCCGCTGCCCGAGATCGCGGAACTGTGTTCCCAGTTCGGCACCTGGATGCACGTGGACGCGGCCTACGGCTGCGGACTGCTCACCTCGCTGAAGCACCGGGACCGCATCGACGGCATCGAGCGGGCCGACTCCGTCACCGTCGACTACCACAAGTCCTTCTTCCAGCCGGTGAGTTCCTCGGCCGTGCTGGTCCGCGACGCCGCGACCCTGCGCCACGCGACCTACCACGCGGAGTACCTCAACCCGCGCCGCATGGTCCATGAGCGCATCCCCAACCAGGTCGACAAGTCCCTCCAGACCACCCGCCGCTTCGACGCGCTCAAGCTGTGGATGACGCTGCGCGTCATGGGCGCCGACGGCATCGGCGAACTCTTCGACGAGGTCTGCGACCTGGCCGCCGAGGGCTGGAAACTGCTCGCCGCCGACCCGCGCTTCGACGTCGTCGTACGGCCCTCGCTGTCCACCCTCGTCTTCCGGTACATCCCGGCCGCCGTCACCGACCCGGCCGAGATCGACCGCGCCAACCTGTACGCCCGCAAGGCCCTGTTCGCATCCGGCGACGCCGTCGTCGCGGGCACCAAGGTCGGCGGACGCCACTACCTGAAGTTCACCTTGCTCAACCCCGAGACCACACAGGACGACATCGCCGCCGTCCTCGACCTGATCGCCGGCCACGCCGAGCAGTACCTGGGAGAGTCCCTTGACCGCGCTTGCTGAATCCACGGACACCACCTACGACTTCGTGGGGATCGGCCTCGGGCCCTTCAACCTCGGCCTCGCCTGCCTCACCGAGCCGATCGCCGAACTCAGCGGTGTCTTCCTGGAGTCGAAGCCCCACTTCGAGTGGCACTCCGGCATGTTCCTGGAGGGCGCGCACCTGCAGACCCCGTTCATGTCGGACCTGGTCACCCTCGCCGACCCGACCTCCCCGTACTCCTTCCTCAACTACCTGAAGGAATCGGGCCGTCTGTACGCGTTCTACATCCGGGAGAACTTCTACCCCCTGCGGGTCGAGTACGACGACTACTGCCGCTGGGCCGCGTCCAGGCTGAGCAGCGTCCGCTTCGGGACGACGGTCGCGGAGGTGACGTACGAGGACGAGGTGTACACCGTACGGACCGAGGCCGGCGAGCTGTTCCGCGCCCGCCACCTGGTCCTCGGCACCGGCACCTCGCCCCACGTCCCGGAGTCCTGCGCGGACCTCGGCGGCGACTTCATCCACAACTCCCGCTACATGCAGAACAAGCGGGAGCTCCAGGCCAAGGACTCGATCACCCTGGTCGGCAGCGGCCAGTCCGCCGCCGAGATCTTCTACGACCTGCTCAGCGAGATCGACGTCCACGGCTACCGGCTGAACTGGGTGACCCGCTCGCCGCGCTTCTTCCCCCTCGAATACACCAAGCTGACCCTGGAGATGACCTCCCCGGAGTACATCGACTACTTCCACGCGCTGCCCGAGGCGACCCGCTACCGCCTCCAGTCGGAGCAGAAGGGTCTGTTCAAGGGCATCGACGGGGAGCTGATCGACGCGATCTTCGACCTGCTCTACCAGAAGAACCTCGGCGGCCCGGTTCCCGCCCGGCTGCTGACCAACTCCTCGCTGGAGAGCGCGCGCCACGACCAGGGCACGTACACCCTCGGGTTCCGCCAGCGGGAGCAGGGCAGGGACTACGAGCTGAGCTCGACGGGCCTGGTGCTGGCCACCGGCTACCGCTACGCCGAGCCCGCGTTCCTCGCACCGGTCCGCGACCGGCTCCGCTACGACACCCAGGGCAACTTCGACGTGGCCCGCAACTACGCCATCGACGTCACGGGCGGCGGGATCTTCCTGCAGAACGCGGGCGTCCACACCCACTCGATCACCTCACCGGACCTCGGCATGGGCCCGTACCGCAACGCGTCCATCATCCGCGAGCTGCTCGGCACCGAGTACTACCCGGTCGAAAAGGCCATCGCGTTCCAGGAGTTCTCCGTATGACCACCGCCACCGCCACCGCCATCGGCACCTTCACCGTCCGCCCCCTCGACCCCGTCGAGGACGCGCCGGTGCTGCACCGGTGGGTGACCCACCCCAAGGCCGCCTTCTGGATGATGCAGGAGGCGAGACTGCACGACGTGGAGCGCGAGTACATGGCCATCGCGGCCAGTGACCACCACGACGCCTTCCTCGGTCTCCTGGACGGCGAGCCCGTGTTCCTGATGGAGCGCTACGACCCCCGGTACGTCGAACTCGTCGGCCTGTACGAGCCGCGGCCGGGCGATGTCGGCATGCACTTCCTGGTCGCCCCGAGCGACACCCCCGTACACGGCTTCACCCGGGCCGTGATCACCTCGGTGATGGAGCACCTGTTCGCCGACCCGGCGACCGAGCGCGTCGTCGTCGAGCCCGACGTGGCCAACACGGCCGTGCACGCCCTCAACGAGGCCGTCGGCTTCGTCCCCGTCGAAGAGATCCAGAAGCCGGAGAAGAAGGCGCTGCTGAGTTTCTGCACCCGGGAGCAGTTCGCGAAGGCGGTGGCCGCGTGAGCTCCGCCGAGAGTGTCGCCCACCTCTCCCCCGAGCGCTGGGCCGACGCCAACCGCCTCCTTCTCCGCAAGGCCCTCGCCGAGTTCGCCCACGAGCGGCTGCTCACCCCGCGGAGCCTGCCGGACGGCCGCTACGAGGTCCTCGGCGACGACGGGCTGACGAGCTACCGGTTCGCCGCGACCCGGCGCCTGCTCGACCACTGGCAGGTGGCCGCCGAGTCCATCACCCGGCACCGCGACGGCGCCGAACTCCCGCTGTCGGCGCTGGACTTCTTCATCGAGCTGAAGACGTCGCTCGGCCTGAGCGACGAGATCCTGCCGGTCTACCTGGAGGAGATCTCCTCCACCCTCGCGGGCACCTGCTACAAGCTGACCAAGCCGCGGGTCCCGGTCCGCGAGCTGGCCGGCGCCGGCTTCCAGGCCATCGAGACCGGCATGACCGAGGGGCACCCCTGCTTCGTCGCCAACAACGGGCGGCTCGGCTTCGGTGTGCACGACTACCTCGCCTACGCTCCCGAGACCGCGCACCCGGTGCGGCTGGTGTGGCTGGCGGCGCACCGCTCACGGGCCGCCTTCACGGCGGGCGTCGGCATCACGTACGAGTCCTTCGTGCAGGGCGAGCTGGGCGTGGAGACGGTCGAGCGGTTCGACGGGATCCTGCGCGAGCGGGGGCTCGACCCCGAGGAGTACCTCCTCATACCCGTCCACCCCTGGCAGTGGTGGAACAAGCTGTCCGTGACGTTCGCGGCCGAGGTCGCGCAGCGGCGCCTGGTCTGTCTCGGCGAGGGCGACGACGAGTACCTGGCCCAGCAGTCCATCCGGACGTTCTTCAACACCAGCAGCCCGCACAAGCACTACGTGAAGACGGCGCTGAGCGTGCTGAACATGGGCTTCATGCGGGGTCTGTCCGCCGCCTACATGGAGGCGACCCCGGCGATCAACGACTGGCTGGTCCAGCTCGTCGAGAGCGACCCGGTGTTGAAGTCCACCGGCCTGTCGGTCATCCGTGAGCGGGCGGCCGTCGGCTACCGGCATCTGGAGTACGAGGCGGCCACCGACCGGTACTCCCCGTACCGCAAGATGCTGGCCGCGCTGTGGCGCGAGAGCCCGGTCCCCTCGCTGGGTGAGGGCGAGTCCCTGGCGACGATGGCGTCCCTCGTCCATGTCGACCACGAGGGCGCCTCGTTCGCGGCCGCGCTGATCGAGCGGTCGGGCCTGACGCCGGTGGAGTGGCTGCGCGGCTATCTGCGCGCCTACCTCACCCCGCTCCTGCACAGCTTCTACGCGTACGACCTGGTCTACATGCCGCACGGCGAGAACGTCATCCTCGTCCTGGAGGACGGGGCGGTGCGGCGGGCGGTCTACAAGGACATCGCCGAGGAGATCGTGGTCATGGACCCGCAGGCGGTACTGCCGCCCGCGGTGGAGCGGATCCGCGTCGACGTCCCCGAGGACACGAAGCTGCTGTCGATCTTCACGGACGTCTTCGACTGCTTCTTCCGCTTCCTGGCCGCCCAGCTCGCGGAGGAGGGGGTCCTCGCCGAGGAGGACTTCTGGCGGACGGTCGCCGAGTCGGTGCGCGCGTACCAGGAGGCGACGCCCGAACTCGACGACAAGTTCCGGCAGTACGACCTGTTCGCACCCGAGTTCGCGCTGTCCTGCCTCAACCGGCTCCAGTTGCGCGACAACCGGCAGATGGTCGACCTGGCGGATCCGTCGAGCGCGCTGCAACTGGTCGGCACCCTGAAGAACCCGATCGCCGGGTTCTGAGCACCGGGCTCCGCGAGGAGCCCCGAAGACGGGCGGGCGCCCCGGAGACGGTCCTCCGGGGCGCCCGTCGGCTTTCCGTCTAACGCGCGGGCCAGGGGACCTGGGGCGAGCGGTAGTACGCGATGCCGAGGGCGTCCCAGCGGGGCGCCTGGGCGGCGAGGCGCACCTTGTAGGTGTCCCAGTCGTGCGTGGCGGCGGGGGACCAGCCGAGCTCGGCGGCCCCGGGCAGCCTCGGGAAGGCCATGACGTCGATGTCCGCGGAGCTCTGGATCGTCTCCGTCCACAGCGGCGCCTCGACGCCCTTGACGGCCGAGGCGGGCACGCCGGGCAGGTAGCTCCCCGGGTCCCAGTCGTAGGCGCGCCGCACCTCCACCAGGCCGGCCCAGTCCTGGCCGAGCGGGGTGTCGGCGGTGTACTTCATGTCGAGGTAGAGCCGGTCCGCGGGCGACAGCACGAGCCCGGTCCCGTTCCGCGCAGCCGCGGCGACCTGCGCCTTCTCCTCGGCACCGGTGTCGTCGAGCCCCCAGTACTGCGCGAGGGCGCCCTTCGCCGGAGTGGCCCCGGTGAGCTGGTGCCAGCCCATCACCTTCTTGCCGTACTTGGTGACGAGGGGCTGCACCTTGTCCATGAAGGTCACGTAGTCCGCGTGGCTGGTGGAGTGCGCCTCGTCGCCGCCGATGTGGAGGTACCCGCCGGGGGTGAGCGCGGCCAGCTCCCGGATCACGTCGTCCACGAAGGAGTACGTCACCGGCTTGCCCACGCACAGCGAGCTGAAGCCGACGTCGGTGCCGGTGTAGAGGTCCGGCGCGACCCCGTCGCAGTTCAGTTCCGCGTACGAGGCGAGGGCGGCGTTGGTGTGCCCGGGCATGTCGATCTCCGGGACGACCTCCAGATAGCGCGAGGAGGCGTACCGGACGATCTCGCGGTAGTCGGCCTTGGTGTAGAAGCCGCCCTGTCCGCCGCCGACCTGGGTGGAGCCGCCGTGGGCCGCGAGCCGGGGCCAGGAGTCGACGGCGATGCGCCAGCCCTGGTCGTCGCTCAGGTGCAGATGCAGCTTGTTGACCTTGTACAGCGCGAGTTCGTCGATGTACCGCTTGACCTGGGCGACGGTGAAGAAGTGCCGGGAGACGTCGAGCATGGCCCCGCGGTAGGCGTAGCGGGGCCGGTCCTTGATGCTGCCGCCGGCGATCAGCCAGGGGCCGCGCTGGACGGAGTCCTTCTCGACGGCTGCGGGCAGGAGCTGACGCAGGGTCTGGACGCCGTGGAAGAGGCCCGCGGGCTCGCCGGCCGTGATGGTGACGCCCGAGGTCCCGCTGTCGAGCCGGTAGCCCTCGACGCCGAGGCCCTTGCCGCCGAGCCGGAGCCGGATCGCCCCGGGGCCGTGCGAGGCGACCGGCAGCCGGTACCCGGTGGAGGGCCGCAGGATGCCGGCGAGGTACTCGCCGACCGCGCGGGCCGCGCGCGAGTCGTCGACATGGATGCGGGTGTCACCGGTGATGCGGTACGGGGCTCCGCCCGGCTCGACGGAGGCGGGGGCCGGGACGACGCGGCCCAGTGGCGCGGCGGCCCGGGTGTGCGGTGCCGCGCCGGCGAGGGAGAAGCCGGCCGCCGCCACGAGCAGCAGCGTACCGAGAAGGCGGGGCGTTCTGTGGTGCTGTCTCACATGCGCTCCCTTCGGTGCCCGGCGAAGGCTCTCCCGGCCCGTCCTCGGCCGCGTTCTCCGCCGTGCCCCTTCGTTGGGGTCGAAACCTCGAATTGGTCGAGACCACTCTGCCTCAGTAGCGGTGGAACAATCCTCCTCATGGCGGAAATCATCCAGCGGGACGGCACGTGGATCTTCGACGGCGACACTCTGCGGCTGACCCCGGGACGGGACAAGGGCGTCAGCCTGCTGCGCCGGACGCTGGGTGAACTCACCGTGCCGCTGGGCGCGTTGGCGGGCATATCGCTGGAGCAGGGCAGGAAGGCCGGGCGGCTCAGGCTCCGGCTGCGCGACGGCGCCGACCCGCTGCTCCAGGCGACGGGCGGCAAGCTCGTGGAACCGAACGACCCGTATCAGCTCACGGTGGAGGCCGACCGGTTCGGCGTCGCCGAGTACTTCGTGGACGAGGTGCGGGGCGCACTGCTCCTCGACCAGGTCCCCACGGGCCCGGTCGACGGCTATCTGCTGCCCGGCCCGGCGGTGCCGCTGTCCGCGTCCGCGGGGGACGGCACGGCGAGCTTCGACGGCGAGCGCGTACGTCTGGAGTGGAACTGGAAGACGGAGGACGCGAAGTCCGCGGCGGGTGCCCGGACGCTGGCGCTCGTGGACGTGACGGCCGTCGAGTGGCGGCCCGCGGCCGGGCTGGAGAACGGCTGTCTGCGCTTCACCCTCCGCGGCTCCGACACCAAGGCACCGCCGAAGTACGACCCCGACTCCGTGGAGCTGTGGGGCTTCAAGAGGGACCCGCTGATGGCGCTGGTCGCGGCGGCCGTGCAGGTGAGGCTCCCGCATCCGGCGGCGGCGGTGGAGGACCGGCCGGACGAGGAGCCGGCCTCGGAGGCCGCCGCCGGGCCGGGGCCCGAGGCCGATCACGACGCCCTCCTGCGCAGGCTCCGCGAACTGGGCGAGCTGCGCAAGGAGGGCGTCCTGACGGACGAGGAGTTCGCCCTGGCCAAGCAGGCGGTCCTCAAGCGCCTGTAGGAACGGGCGGGCGAGGACCGCCGCGCGGGGGCCGGCCGCCGGTCAGGGAGGCGGTACGCCCCGCCTTCCGGGCGTACCTGGTGCCGGTGGACCGGTGGTACCCCGCGTGCCCGGGTGCGCGGCCCCGGAGGCTACTTGGCCCGGCGCGCGATCGTGAAGTGGTCGACCTCCGCACCGGTCTCGGCGATGCCGCGGACCTTCAGGGTGGCCAGGCGTCCCTTCACGGCCGGCTGGACGTCGACGCGCAGGAACGAGTAGTTGAGGTAGCGCACGCGCGACCAGGTGACCGTCTCGTTCTGCTTCCCGTCCTTGAGGTTGACGAAGGAGGCGACCGACTCGACCTCGTTCTCCTTGCCCTCGTAGGACTCGGGGGCGGTGAACGCGTACAGGCTGCGGCCGGCCGCGCCCGCCGTCACGTACACGACGCCGTCGGTCTCGGTGTACGCCGTGCCGCCGATCGGCAGCTTCTTGGTGACCGCGTTCCCCTTGATGACGTCCGTGCGCTCGTACTGGTGGTTGTGGCCGTTGATCACCAGGTCGACGCTGTACTTCTCGAACAGCGGCACCCACTCCTGGCGCACGCCCCCCTCCGAGGCGTGCGCCGTGGAGGTGCAGTACGCGCAGTGGTGGAAGAAGATCACGACGAAGTCGATGTCCTTCGAGGCGCGGTACTTCTTGAGCTGCGCCTCCAGCCACTTGGTCTGGGTGCCGCCGGAGATGCCGAGGTTGGCCGGGATCTCGAAGGAGATGTCGTTGGCGTCGAGCGAGATGATCGCCGTGTTGCCGTGGACGAAGGAGTAGACGCCCGGCAGGTTGGCCTTGTCG
Source organism: Streptomyces sp. NPDC005070 (assembly GCF_053600395.1). Classification (NCBI taxonomy): domain Bacteria; kingdom Bacillati; phylum Actinomycetota; class Actinomycetes; order Kitasatosporales; family Streptomycetaceae; genus Streptomyces; species Streptomyces sp. NPDC005070. Next base: position 40,842 of record NZ_JBSFZS010000017.1, read on the forward strand.
GGTCCGTTGTCCGGAAGCGTCCAGCGGGCCTCCTCGCCGCCGTAGCCGTTGGGCGAGTACCAGGCCTCCATGTCGTGGTTGCCGTACGCCGGCATCCACGGCACCTGCTTGGCGACCGTCTCGGTCTGGGCGAGGAACTGGTCCCAGATGCGCGAGTCGAAGCCGGTGTCGGTGGTCTTGCCCTGGCCCGCGGGGTCCGCGTACGCGATGTCGCCGGCGTGCAGGTGGAAGGCCGGGTTCTGGGCGAGCAGCAGGGCGTCGTTGGCGAGGCCGTGGTAGCCGACGCCCTCGTCGCCGAAGGCGGTGAAGGTGAAGGGCTCGGCCTGCGAGGGCGCGGTGGTGAAGGTGCCGAGCGTGCCGAGGAGGTGCGGCTGGGCCGGGTCGAAGCCTGCGTGGCCGACACCGTAGTAGTAGGTCCTGCCGGGGCGCAGGTGGGTGAGCCTGGCGTGCAGGTAGTACTGGGTGTGGTCGCCGCTCGCGCCCACGCCGGCCGGGGTGTAGAGGGTGCGGACCTCGGCCTCGATCTTGCGGGAGAGGTCCCAGGGGTGGGCGCCGATGCGGATGTAGGGCTTGGCGACGGCGGCCGGCACCTGCCAGGAGACGGTCATCTCGGTGCGCGGGTCGTTGCCGAAGGCGAGGTGACGGCCGAAGGGGGCGACGAGGGCGCCGTCCACCTTCTCCGTCGAGGTCGGGGCGGCCGTCCGCTGCGAGGGGACGGCGGCCTGGGCGGCGCCGGGTACGAAGGCCCCGCCGGCGACGGCGCCGATGGTCACGGCGCCGCCTCTGATCATGTTGCGCCGGGAGAACTTGGCGCGAAGGTACTCGTGCTGCTCGGCCATGGTCATCTTCTCGGCGAGCTGCTCGGGTACGCCCATGCGTGGAGTGTCCATGGATCCAGAAGTTGCTCCGGGCAATCGACGGGACGCAAGACGACGGATGGACAGCCCGCAAACAGCACACCATAAGAGATTCAACAAGCACTTGCCCGATATCGGGCAGGATTCTTGCGAATCGTCTTCCCGTACCCCAGGATCAACGGGTGCACGACGAACTCGTTGATCATTTGACGCGGTCGACCCCCCTGAACCGGGGTGAGGCGCTGCGGGTGGTCCAGGACGTTCTCGCCTATTTCGACGAGACGGCCCAGGAGTTCGTCCGCCGCCGCCACCGTGAACTCCAGGCCCAGGGCCTGGTGAACGAGTCGATCTTCGAACGGATCGAGGCGGACCTGAAATATCGCGCGGTCGCGCCGCCGGAGCTCACGCTCAGGCAACTGCGCCGCATCGTTTACGGCTGAGGGAATCTACCTGTATGTGCGGAATCGTCGGATACATCGGCAGGCGTGATGTGACCCCGCTGCTCCTCGAAGGCCTTCAGCGCCTGGAGTACCGCGGCTACGACTCGGCGGGCATAGTCGTGACCTCCCCGAAGTCGGCCGGCCTGAAGATGGTCAAGGCGAAGGGCCGCGTCCGCGACCTGGAGGCGAAGGTCCCCAAGCGCTTCGCCGGCACCACGGGCATCGCCCACACCCGCTGGGCCACGCACGGCGCCCCCTCCGACGCGAACGCGCACCCCCACATGTCCGGCGACAGCAAGGTCGCGGTCGTCCACAACGGCATCATCGACAACGCCTCCGACCTGCGGAAGAAGCTCGAGGCCGACGGCGTCGAGTTCCTCTCCGAGACGGACACCGAGGTGCTCACCCACCTGGTCGCCCGCTCCCAGCAGGAGAAGCTGGAGGACAAGGTCCGCGAGGCGCTGCGGGTCATAGAGGGCACCTACGGCATCGCGGTGATGCACGCCGACTTCCCCGACCGCATCGTGGTGGCCCGAAACGGCTCCCCCGTCGTGCTCGGCATCGGCGAGAAGGAGATGTTCGTCGCCTCGGACATCGCCGCCCTGGTCACCCACACCCGCCAGATAGTCACGCTGGACGACGGCGAGATGGCCACGCTCAAGGCCGACGACTTCCGGACGTACACCACCGAGGGCACCCGGACGACCTCCGAGCCGACCACCGTCGAGTGGGAGGCCGCCTCGTACGACATGGGCGGCCACGACACGTACATGCACAAGGAGATCCACGAGCAGGTCGAGGCCGTGGACCGCGTGCTGCGCGGCCGGATCGACGACCGGTTCTCGACGGTCCACCTCGGCGGCCTGAACCTGGACGCCCGCGACGCGCGCGCCGTGCGCCGCGTGAAGATCCTCGGCTGCGGCACCTCGTACCACGCGGGCATGATCGGCGCCCAGATGATCGAGGAGCTGGCCCGTATCCCCGCGGACGCCGAGCCGGCCTCCGAGTTCCGCTACCGCAACGCGGTCGTCGACCCCGACACCCTCTACATCGCGGTCTCCCAGTCCGGTGAGACCTACGACGTCCTGGCCGCCGTGCAGGAGCTCAAGCGCAAGGGCGCCCGGGTGCTCGGCGTCGTCAACGTCGTCGGCTCGGCGATCGCCCGCGAGGCGGACGGCGGCATGTACGTGCACGCCGGCCCCGAGGTCTGCGTCGTCTCGACGAAGTGCTTCACCAACACCACCGTCGCCTTCGCGCTGCTCGCCCTGCACCTCGGCCGCACCCGCGACCTCTCGGTCCGCGACGGCAAGCGGATCATCGAGGGCCTGCGCAAGCTCCCCGCCCAGATCGCCGAGATCCTGGAGCAGGAGGACGAGATCAAGAAGCTGGCCGAGCAGTACGCCGAGGCCCGCTCGATGCTCTTCATCGGCCGCGTCCGGGGTTACCCGGTGGCCCGTGAGGCCTCCCTGAAGCTCAAGGAGGTCTCGTACATCCACGCCGAGGCGTACCCGGCCTCCGAGCTCAAGCACGGCCCGCTGGCGCTCATCGAGCCGGCCCTCCCCACGGTCGCGATCGTCCCCGACGACGACCTGCTGGAGAAGAACCGCGCCGCCCTGGAGGAGATCAAGGCCCGCAGCGGCCAGATCCTCGCCGTCGCGCACCAGCACCAGGAGAAGGCCGACCAGACGATCGTCGTCCCGAAGAACGAGGACGAGCTCGACCCGATCCTGATGGGCATCCCGCTCCAGCTCCTCGCCTACCACACGGCGCTGGCGCTCGGCCGGGACATCGACAAGCCGCGCAACCTCGCCAAGTCGGTCACCGTCGAGTAGTCACCACCGGGCGGACCGCCGGCCGGTGGTCCGCCCGCCCCGTCCCCGCCGGGCAAGTCCCCTGCCGGCGACCGGACATGGACGATCCCCGTGCGCACCACCCGCGCACGGGGATCGTTCTTCAAGGGCCGGAGCCGCCCAATACCCCGACCCGCGCCGAGGTCAGCCGGTGGCCGTCACCCCCCGGCCGGCGGCGCGTCGCGGAAGTGCGGTGGGCCAGTGGGCGAGAGCGGCGGTGGCCGCGTACCAGGCGACCGCGCCGGCCGCGACGGCGAACCAGCCGCCGGCCTTGCCCAGGGCGGTGCTGTCCGCGAAACGGCCGACGGCCAGCAGCAGCAGGGAGACGAAGAACAGTCCGTAGGCGCCCTGGCCGAGGGTGTCCCCGCCCGCGAGGGCGAGCGAGAGCACGACGAGCGCGAAGAGCAGCAGGAAGAGTCCCGCCGCGTTGTCGGAGACCTGGCCGCCGGCCGAGACGGCCCAGGTGAACCAGAGGGCGCCGATTCCCGTGAAGGCCGTGCCGTTGGCCGTGTCACGGTCGCGGAGAGCGAGCAGACCGGCGACGAACAGCGCTACGCCGCCTACGTAGTGGGCCAGTGACACGGCGTCAGCCGCCGTCACTCCGTCGATCAAGTCGGTGTACCCGAGGCCGAAGGCCAGCAGGGTCACGCCGAGCGCGAGTCTTCCTACGATGGTGGTGGTGCTTCCCGCAGAGACGTCATTGTCCACGGCGGGCTCCCTTCATGCCTGTGCAGTTGTGCTGCGCCGTACCGGTCGCCGCGTAGGACCGGCGTCCCGTATATGCCCTTCACAAAGGCACAAACACCTCTACGCGCCAGTAGGTTCACTCACCGCACGGAGAACACCGGCGCCCCGCGTCGGCGGGGCGGGTTTCAGGGAATGACGATGACGGGGCGCTTGGCGCGCTTGGCGAGGCGTCCGGCGACCGAGCCGAAGATGCGCCCGACGATGCCGTGCGTGGAGCCCACGACTATCGCGTCCGCCTCGTACTCCCGTCCCACTTCCTCGAGTTCGTGGCAGATGTCGCCGCCGCGCTCGACCAGGATCCAGGGCACCTCGGACAGGTATTCGGCGCAGGCGAGTTCGAGCCCCAGCACCTCGGTGCGGTGGTCGGGGACGTCGACGAAGACAGGCGGCTCGCAGCCCGCCCACACGGTGGTGGGAAGCCGGTTGGCCACATGGACGATGATCAGGCCGGAGCCCGAGCGGTGGGCCATCCCGATCGCGTAGGCGAGGGCGCGCTCGCTGGACGTCGAGCCGTCGAAGCCGACGACGACGCCGTGCTTGAAGGCGGGATCGCAGGACTGGCGGGGTTCTTCCGCCGCCAGGGGCTCGGCCGCCGTGGGATCGGCGAGCGGGCGCTTGCGGTCCGCGGGATCGAAGAATTCGTGACCGGCCATGGGTGTCTCGGCGTTTGGATCCTCGTGTGGGGACGACAACGAACGGCAGAGCTGTGTCTGGGAAACATCTTCCCAACCCCATACCCCCAAGGGTACGGCGGCACGCCTCCTCTGCCCAGATCCCGCGCCCCTTACGCGGCATTCCAGGGAGCATGCACGAGAGGGCGCCCGTAACGCAATGGTTGCTGCCCCGTACAGGCGGTTTGCGCAGGGCCCCGCGTGAATTTGCACCGGCGCCCGGGAAGGGATGATTCCGTCGCCCCGCGGGACCGGGCGGCCCCCTTCCGGGCGCATGCCCCACCCACCGGGCAGTGACCGGCGGGTCGAACGCGCGTTGAACCGGTCGCGGCCGTCGCCGCGAAGGCACGCCATGGAGATCACACGCCGTGGGGAGCACGGAGAACACCGGAGCACCAGGGAGCAGCACGTGTCCGGACCCGACACCGCCCCCCGCCCCTCCGCACCCTCGGCATCCCCCACCCCAGAGGCTCGCCCCTCCCCCTCCCCGCGCCCCGGATCCCGTTCGGGAACACGCTCCGGATCGCGATCGGGAACACGCTCCGGTTCGCGCCCCTCGGCGCCGGGCGCGGTGGACACGGTGAGCGATGTGGTCCGCTGGGCGGCCTTCGCCTGCGTCGTGGTCCCGGCGGTCCTCCTCTGGTGTGGCAGCTCCCTCGCCGGAGCGGCCGGTACGGCTCTCGGTCTCGCCGCCGTGACCGGGGTCTGTGTGATCCTGCTGCGTCAGTCCGAGCGGGGGGCCGCGCTCCTGGCCGACGAGCGGCGCGGCGCGGCACGCTCGCGCGCACACCGGCCTGCCCCGCGCCGGCGCGGACGGCACGGGAGGAGCGGTCCGGGCGGCAGGGGAAGCGCGGGGGTCACGGGGCGCGGGAACGGGTCGGGGGCACGGATCGGCCCACGGGGCGGGAACGGCACGGGAGTTCACCGAGGCGCTCGTCACAGTGGGGGAGGCAAGCCGGTCGACTGACCGGTTTGCGCGTACACCTACGCTTCTTTTCAGCCAACTTCCGGTAGTGGCTCATCCCTTGCTCGAACGACCCCCCAACCCCCGTTCGACCTGCACCTAAAGGGGTACGGAGGGCTCGCGCACCCTACGTGGATTGGCCACTGCCACGAGGCGCACTTCCCTGCGACGCCCACGAGTGCAACGCTTCGTGATCGAATGCTTCACGCCAAGTTGCCATGTCGACATTCTGCGGAGTAGCGAACTGGTCACCTTGGCTCAACGGGACACAGTAGATTCGATCTTGTCTTACGGCGGGGGACTCGTGCAGGACCGAGGGGAAACGTGCAGGAGCGACACAACCGAGGAGCCGCGACCACCGAGGGGGGCTTAGCAGGATGAGCCACGACTCCACTGCCGCGCCGGAAACCGCGGCCCGGAAACTGTCCGGGCGACGCCGCAAGGAGATCGTCGCGGTGCTGCTGTTCAGCGGCGGCCCCATTTTCGAGAGTTCCATTCCGCTGTCGGTGTTCGGGATTGACCGCCAGGACGCCGGCGTGCCGCGCTACCGCCTTTTGGTGTGTGCCGGCGAGGAAGGCCCGCTGCGGACCACAGGGGGCCTGGAACTCACCGCACCACATGGCCTGGAAGCGATCTCCAGGGCCGGCACGGTCGTCGTGCCCGCCTGGCGGTCGATCACCTCGCCACCACCGGAGGAGGCACTCGACGCACTGCGCCGTGCCCATGAGGAAGGTGCCCGCATAGTCGGGCTGTGCACCGGTGCCTTCGTGCTCGCCGCGGCCGGCCTGTTGGACGGCCGTCCGGCGACCACGCACTGGATGTACGCGCCGACGCTGGCCAAACGCTATCCGTCGGTGCACGTCGACCCCCGCGAGCTCTTCGTGGACGACGGCGACGTGCTGACCTCCGCGGGTACGGCGGCCGGAATCGATCTCTGTCTCCACATCGTGCGGACGGACCACGGCAACGAGGCGGCCGGCGCGCTCGCCCGGCGTCTGGTGGTCCCGCCGCGGCGCAGTGGAGGCCAGGAGCGCTATCTCGACCGGTCACTGCCGGAGGAGATCGGCGCCGACCCCCTCGCGGAGGTCGTCGCCTGGGCGCTGGAGCATCTCCACGAACAGTTCGACGTCGAGACGCTGGCGGCTCGCGCCTACATGAGCCGCCGCACCTTCGACCGCCGGTTCCGCTCGCTCACCGGAAGCGCTCCCCTGCAGTGGCTGATCACTCAGCGCGTCCTGCAGGCGCAGCGTCTCCTGGAGACGTCCGACTACTCGGTGGACGAGGTCGCGGGCCGCTGCGGCTTCCGTTCGCCGGTGGCGCTGCGGGGTCATTTCCGGCGGCAGCTCGGATCGTCACCGGCCGCGTACCGGGCGGCGTACCGCGCCCGCAGGCCACAGGCCGAGCGGGTCACGGATCCGGACGGCCCGACGGGTCCGGTCGGACCGCCGCCGTCACTGCACCAGGAGCACTCGGGCCCGGTCCCGATGCAGACCCGGCGCACCGCGGCGGCCGGCCTGGGCGCGGCGGCCTCGCTCTCCGCGGAGGCGATGCGGGAGCGGGCGGAGCTGTACGCGACGGGCAGGCCCAGCCTGCCGGGACAGCGCAGCGCGCCGTAGTCCGGCGTCGACGGACGCGCGGGGCCCGCACCTTCGGGTGCGGGCCCCTTCGCATGAGGCCGGGGCCCGGCGCGATCCGCCGCCCCGGCGGGGCGTACGGGCGGGTTAACCGGAGGGGGCGGGCCGTAGGGTGAGACACATGAACGATCGCATGGTGTGGATCGACTGCGAGATGACCGGACTCTCGCTGTCGGATGACGCGCTCATCGAGGTGGCCGCGCTGGTCACCGACTCTGAGCTGAACGTGCTCGGCGAAGGGGTGGACATCGTGATCCGCCCGCCGGACGCGGCCCTGGAGACGATGCCGGACGTGGTGCGCCAGATGCACACGGCCTCCGGCCTGCTGGAGGAGCTCGCGGGGGGTACGACCCTGGCGGACGCCGAGGAGCAGGTCCTCTCCTACGTACGTGAGCACGTCAAGGAGCCGGGCAAGGCCCCGCTCTGCGGGAACTCCGTCGGGACGGACCGCGGTTTCCTGCTGCGGGACATGGCCACGCTGGAGAGCTATCTCCACTACCGCATCGTGGACGTCTCCTCGGTCAAGGAGCTGGCCCGCCGCTGGTACCCGCGGGCGTACTTCAACAGCCCGGAGAAGAACGGCAACCACCGCGCCCTGGCCGACATCCGCGAGTCCATCGCCGAGCTCCGCTACTACCGCGAGGCGATCTTCGTCCCGCAGCCCGGCCCCGACTCGGACACCGCCCGCACCATCGCGGCCAAGCACGTCCTGCCCGTCGAATAGGCCTTTGACGGGGCCCTCCCGGGCCCCGGAAAAAGGTGTGCGCGAGCACCCCTCAGAACCCTGTACACTTTTTCTCGGCCGGTCAGGGAAACCCCGAAGACCGGACATGGTGGGTGTAGCTCAGTTGGTAGAGCACCTGGTTGTGGTCCAGGTGGCCGCGGGTTCAAGTCCCGTCACTCACCCTGAGTAGTCAGCCGGTGACCTTGTGAAAAGGTCACCGGCTGATTGCGTTCCCGGCCCTGGCGGCCCGTACGCTCCCCTTCGTGCCTCACCCCACGGAACCCTTCGCCACCACGGAACCTCTCGCCACCGCCCGGCTCGATCTCCTGCCGTTGCGGGCCGAGCATGCCGAGGAGATGGCCCGGGTGCTGTCCGATCCGGCGCTGCACACGTTCATCGGCGGGGAGCCGGACACTCCGGGGGCGCTGCGGACCCGGTACGAGCGCCTCGTCGCGGGCTCGCCCGATCCCGGCGTCCTCTGGTGCAACTGGGTGCTGCGGGAGCGGGAGCCGGGACGCCTGGTGGGGACGGTCCAGGCGACCGTCTCGGGCGGTACCGCGGAGGTCGCCTGGGTCGTGGGCACGCCCTGGCAGGGGCGCGGGTACGCGGTGGAGGCGGCGAGGGCTCTGGTCCGGCACGTGGTCCGGACGTTCCCCGTCCGCACGGTCGTGGCTCATGTCCACCCCGCCCACCACGCGTCGGCGGCCGTCGCCGCGGCGGCGGGACTCACCGCGACGGACGAGGTCCACGACGGCGAGATCCGCTGGGAACTGACGGTACGCCGGTGACCCCGCCCGGTCCCGGGCCGACCGCGACGGCCGCGGCCGGATCCGAACGCCACCCCTGACGGCCGTACGGCCTCGCGGGACCGGCCTCGCGGGACCGGTCACGCCGCGGGACCACCTTCGGGCGACGAAGGCCGCCCGGCCCGCGAGCCCGCGTCGTCGGGCGTCACGAGCCGCCCTCCGGGCGAAGGAAACCACCCCACCCGGCCTGCCGGGCGGCCCCATCAGGCACCGCGGGCTGCCTTCCGGGACACGGAAGCCACCCCGCGGGGCGAGGGTGCCGCCCCGGCCTGACCGGGGACCGCCCCGCGCCGGCCTCAGGACGAGGCCCGCACCACCAGTTCCGCGGGCAGGACGAGCTGACGCTTCTCCAGGCCGCGGGAGGCCGCCGGGCGGCGGTCCGCGATCTCGCCGAGGAGGAGGTCGATCATGGCCCGGCCCATCTCCTCGATGGGCTGGCGGACGCTGGTCAGGGGCGGATCCATGTGCCGGGCTATGGCCGAGTCGTCGTAGCCGATGAGCGCCACGTCGTCCGGGATGCGCCGGCCGCTCTCGCGCAGCACCTGGCGGGCGCCCGCCGCCATGACGTCGGACCCGGCGAACACCGCGTCGAGGTCCGGGAAGCGCTCGAGCAGCAGGGCCATGGCACGCCGGCCCCCCTCCTCGGTGAAGTCACCGGGGACGATCAGCCGCTCGTCCACCTCCCGGCCCGCGTCCCGCAGGCCCTGGCGGTAGCCGTCGACGCGTCGCTGGGCGCCGTAGACGTCGATACGGCCGGCGAGATGGCCAATTCTGCCGCGCCCCCGGGAGACGAGATGCTCCACGGCCGCGCGCCCGCCGCCGTAGTTGTCGGAGTCGACCGACGGAAGGGTCTCCTCCGCCGAGCGCCGGCCGCTGATCACGGCCGGGATCTCGAGCTGGGAGAGCAGATCAGGCAGCGGATCGTCGGCGTGCACCGAGACCAGCAGGACGCCGTCCACGCGATGCGCGGCCAGATACTGCGCGAGGCGCTCCCGCTCCCGGTCGCTGCCCGCGAATATCAGCAGCAACTGCATCTCGGTCTCGGAGAGTTCGGCTCCGACACCGCGCAGCATGTCCGAGAAGTACGGTTCCGCGAAGAAACGTGTCTCCGGCTCGGGGACGACCAGGGCGATCGCGTCCGTGCGGTTGGCCGCGAGGGCGCGCGCCGCCGTGTTCGGGACATAGCCGAGCTCGGCCACCGCCGCCTCGACCGCGGCCCGGGTCGCGTCGCTGACCCGCGGGGAACCGTTGATCACCCGGGAGACCGTGCCACGGCCCACTCCCGCGCGCGCGGCCACCTCTTCGAGGGTCGGCCGCCCGCCACTGCGGCCCCGCGCTCCGTGGACTGCCATGGCCTCCGCCTCCCGTCGACACCAACCTGGCCTGGAATGTAACAGCCCCGTCCGGTGGGACCCGCGCCGCTGGGCCGCAGCCCAGGAGGCGTCACCTCACGGACGGCCGCCCCGGGAGTGCCGGACGGGCCATGAGACGCTTCCGGCCATGTGGCGGAATGACATCTTCAGCTAACAGGCCGATAACTGAAGGCATCTCTCCGCCCCCTCACCCTTGACACCCCCGCCGGAACCGACGACTCTTCAACACATCACCTGTGGGAGCGCTCCCACAGTACCTGACACATACACATCCCGCACGTTCCCCGCCCGAGCCGCAGCGAGAAACAACGGGCGCCACCAATGCAGTTGGCCGGGGGGTCGGCACGTCAGGCAACAGGAGGACGCAATGCGCACGAGTACCCGCCGGTCCCGCAGACTGGGGTCCATAGCGGTCGTCGCCGCGCTGGCTACGGGACTGCTGGCCGGCTGTTCGAGCGACCCGGACAACGGCTCGTCGGACAACAACGGTGGTAGCGGCAAGGGCAAGACGACCCTGACCGTAGGCACCTTCGGCGTCTTCGGCTACAAGCAGGCCGGCCTCTACGACGAGTACACGAAGCTGCACCCGAACATCTCCATCAAGGAGAACGTCACCACCCGCACCGACGTGTACTGGCCCAAGACGCTCACGCGTCTGCAGGCCGGCTCCGGCACCGACGACATCCAGGCGATCGAGGTCGGCAACATCACCGAGGCCGTCCAGACCCAGGCCGACAAGTTCGTCGACCTCGGCAAGGAGGTCGACAAGTCGCAGTTCCTGGACTGGAAGGTGTCCCAGGCCACCACCAAGGACGGCAAGACCATCGCGCTCGGCACCGACATCGGCCCGATGGCGATCTGCTACCGCAAGGACCTCTTCGAGAAGGCCGGTCTGGAGACCGACCGCGCCAAGCTCGCCGAGCAGTGGAAGGGCGACTGGGCCAAGTACGTCGACCTCGGCAAGACGTACATGAAGAAGGCGCCGAGCGGCACCAAGTTCGTGGACTCCGCCTCCTCGGTCTACAACGCGGCCCTCGGCGGCGAGAGCCAGCGGTACTACGACAAGGACGGCAACGTCATCTGGGACAAGTCCACGGGCGTGAAGAAGTCCTGGAACGCCGCCATGACCGTGGCGACCAGCAACATGTCGGCCAAGCTGAAGCAGTTCGACCCGACGTGGGACCAGGGCTTCGCCAAGGGCTCGTTCGCGACCGTGGCCTGTCCCGCCTGGATGATGGGCTACATCCAGGAGAAGTCCGGTGACTCCGGCAAGGGCAAGTGGGACGTGGCGGCCGCGCCGACCGCGGCCAACTGGGGCGGTTCGTTCATCGGCGTGCCGACGGCGGGCAAGCACCAGAAGGAGGCCATCGCGCTGGCGAAGTGGCTGACCGCCCCCGAGCAGCAGGCGAAGGTCTTCGCCAAGCAGGCGAGCTTCCCGTCGACCCCGTCGGCCTACGCGACCCTGACGCCGGCCGCCGCCACCACGGAGTACTTCTCCAACGCGCCGATCACGCAGATCTTCGGCGACTCGGCGAAGACCATCCCGGTCCAGTACTTCGGCACCAAGGACCAGCCGATCGGCACCGCGATCACGGACGTCGGCATCCTCCAGGTCGAGCAGAAGGGCAAGTCCCCGGCCCAGGGCTGGGACGCGGCAAAGGCTGAGATCAAGGACGTGCTCGGCCAGTGACCAGCTCCAAGCAGGCTCTCGCGCACCCCGCGACGAGCGCCGACGCCGCGCCCGGCTCTCAGCCGGGCGCGGCCCGGGGCGCTCAGGGTCGCGGTAAGCCGCCGCAGGACCCCGGTTCCTGGCGCAGCCGGCTGTACCGCTGGGACATGAAGGCGTCGCCGTACGCATTCATCGCCCCCTTCTTCATCATCTTCGGAGCCTTCGGGCTCGTACCGCTCCTCTACACGGCGTGGTACTCGCTGCACAATGTGCAGCTCTCCGGGCTCGACCACCAGACCTGGGCGGGTCTGGACAACTACAAGAATCTGCTGTCCTCGGAGTTCTTCTGGAACGCCCTGGGGAACACCTTCACCATCGGCGTGATCTCCACGGTGCCGCAGTTGGTCATGGCGCTCGGGATCGCCCACCTGCTCAACTACCGGCTCCGCGGCTCGACCGTGTGGCGGGTCGTGATGCTCACCCCGTACGCCACCTCGGTGGCGGCGGCGACGCTCGTCTTCACGCTGCTGTACTCGTGGGACGGCGGCATGGTCAACTGGCTGCTGCACTTCGTCGGGGTGGACCCGATCAACTGGCGCGAGTCCGACTGGGGCGGGCAGTTCGCCGTCTCCTCGATCGTGATCTGGCGCTGGACCGGCTACAACGCGCTGATCTATCTCGCGGCGATGCAGGCGATCCCTGCGGACCTGTACGAGTCCGCAGCCCTCGACGGCGCCGGCCGCTGGCAGCAGTTCCGCCACGTGACGGTCCCCATGCTGCGGCCGACGATCCTCTTCACGGTGGTCGTGTCCACGATCGGCGCGACCCAGCTCTTCGGTGAACCGCTCCTGTTCGGCGGGGTCAGCGGCTCGAAGGGCGGCTCCGCGCACCAGTACCAGACGCTCGGCCTGTACATGTACGACCAGGGCTGGGGCATCGGCAACCTCGGCAAGGCCTCGGCGATCGCATGGACGATGTTCCTGATCCTGCTGATCATCGCCGCGATCAACCTGCTGATCACCCGACGGCTGAGGAAATCCCAATGACCACGACTGAACTGACTGCCCCTCAGGCGGAAGCGAAGGCGGCCAAGGACGGCCGCCCCTGGCGCCGGCGGATCCTCGGCGCGGGCAAGCAGCTCCACGCGGGTCCGGCCACCTATGTCGCCCTGACCGTCTTCGCGCTGGTCTCGCTCGCACCGCTGGTCTGGACGGCCGTCGCGGCCTCGCGCAACAACACCCGGCTGGCGCAGTCGCCACCGCCGCTGTGGTTCGGCGGAAACCTGTTCAAGAACCTGGAGGCCGCCTGGGAGCAGGCCGGGCTCGGCACCGCGATGATCAACTCCACGATCGTCGCCGGGACCGTCACCATCGGCACGGTCGTGTTCTCCACGCTCGCCGGGTTCGCCTTCGCCAAACTGCGGTTCAAGTTCTCCGGGCTTCTGCTGCTGCTGACCATCGGCACGATGATGATCCCGCCGCAGCTCGCCGTCGTACCGCTGTATCTGTGGATGAGCGACTTCGGCTGGTCGAACCAGCTCCAGACGGTCATTCTGCCCACCCTGGTGAGCGCCTTCGGCACGTTCTTCATGCGCCAGTACCTGGTGCAGGCACTGCCCTCCGAACTCATCGAGGCGGCGCGGGTGGACGGCGCGAACAGTCTGCGCGTGGTGTGGCACGTCGTCTTCCCGGCGGCGCGCCCGGCGATGGCGGTGCTCGGCCTGCTGACGTTCGTGATGTCCTGGAACGACTTCCTGTGGCCGATCATCGCCCTGAACCAGCAGGAGCCGACGGTTCAGGTCGCCCTCAACGCGCTGGGCACCGGCTACATCCCCGACCAGGCCGTCATCATGGCGGGCGCGCTGCTCGGCACGCTGCCGCTGCTCATCGCCTTCCTCCTGTTCGGCAAGCAGATCGTGGGCGGGATCATGCAGGGCGCGATCAAGGGCTGACCGCCCCTCCGGGGGCCGGGTCGCCGCCGCCTCGGCCCCTCTGTCCCGCCTTTACCTTCCCCCCTCCAACTCGTCGGTCTTCACGACCCCCTTGGGAGCGCTTCCATGCCTGAGTCCGCAACGCCCGTGACGTTTCCTCCGGCCTTCCTCTGGGGTGCGGCGACCTCCGCCTACCAGATCGAGGGCGCTGTGCGGGAAGACGGCCGAACGCCGTCGATCTGGGACACCTTCAGCCATACACCTGGCAAGACGGCCGGCGGCGAGCACGGTGACATCGCTGTCGACCACTATCACCGCTACCGCGACGACGTGGCCCTGATGGCGGACCTGGGCCTTGGCGCGTACCGCTTCTCCGTGTCCTGGTCGCGGGTGCAGCCCACCGGCCGGGGCCCCGCCGTCCAGCGCGGCCTGGACTTCTACCGGCGTCTGGTCGACGAGCTGCTGTCGAAGGGCATCAAGCCGGCAGTCACCCTCTACCACTGGGACCTGCCGCAGGAGCTGGAGGACGCCGGCGGCTGGCCCGAGCGCGAGACGGCGCTGCGCTTCGCGGAGTACGCGCAGATCGTGGGCGAGGCGCTGGGCGACCGTGTCGAGCAGTGGATCACGCTGAACGAGCCCTGGTGCAGCGCCTTCCTGGGCTACGGCTCCGGTGTGCACGCCCCCGGCCGGACGGACCCGGCGGCGGCGCTGCGCGCGGCCCACCATCTGAACCTCGCGCACGGGCTCGCCACTTCGGCGCTGCGTTCCGTGATGCCGTCCCGCAACTCGGTCGCGGTGAGTCTCAACTCCTGCCCGATCCGCCCGCTTTCGCAGGACCCGGCGGACCTGGCCGCGGTCCAGCGCATCGACGACCTGGCCAACGGCGTCTTCCACGGCCCGATGCTGCACGGCGCCTACCCGCAGACGCTGCTCACGGCGACCCGGTCGATCACCGACTGGTCGTACGTCCAGGACGGCGACCTCGCGCTGATCCACCAGCCGCTGGACGCGCTCGGCCTCAACTACTACACGCCGACGCTGGTCTCGGCCGCCGCCGTCTCGGACGGTCCGCGCGCGGACGGCCACGGCTCCAGCGCGCACTCCCCCTGGCCGGGCGCGGACGATGTCGCGTTCCACCAGACGCCGGGCGAGCGCACGGAGATGGGCTGGACGATCGAGCCGCAGGGACTGCACGAGCTGATCATGCGGTACACCCGTGAGGCGCCGGGCCTGCCCCTGTACATCACGGAGAACGGCGCGGCCTACGACGACAAGCCGGACCCGGACGGCCGCGTCCACGACCCCGAGCGCGTCGCCTACCTGCACGGCCACCTGTCCGCCGTGCACCGCGCGATCGAGGACGGGGCGGACGTCCGCGGCTACTACCTGTGGTCCCTGATGGACAACTTCGAGTGGGCCTACGGCTACGAGAAGCGCTTCGGAGCGGTCTACGTCGACTACGCGACCCAGATCCGCACTCCGAAGTCGAGCGCCCACTGGTACAGCCAGGCGGCCCGCACGGGAACGCTGGCACCGGTGGCGCCCGCCGAGTAGGGCGGCGCCCGAGGACACGGGGGAAGCGGGGGACAGAGGGCGCGGCACCCGAGGGGGGTGCCGCGCCCCTGCGTGTCCGGCCGCGGGAAGCCCGGCGGGAGAGCGTGAGGCGGGGGCCGCGTCCGGAAGTCAACCGGACACGGCCCCCGCCTTTCAGGTCCTGCTACGACGCCCCGGCCGGACGGGGGGTGGCGGAGTCCGGCCGGGGCGCGCAACCCCCGTTTCGCGATGGCTACTTGAGAGCGGCGAAGGCCTTCGAGAAGGCGCCGTCGCTCTGGACGATGGAGCTGCAGACCGCGTCCGCGGTGTTCTTGGCGCCGCCGGCGCACTGCTTGTCACGGGCGGCGGACCACATCGAGAGCCAGCCGATGCCCTTGGACTTCGCGAAGGTCACGAGCTGCGAGGCGTCGTCGACCTTGAAGATCTCCGAGGAGACGTCGTTGACGCCGATCATCGGGGTGATCGCGACGGTCTTCCAGGCGGCGCTGTCGGAGAGGGAGAGGACGCTCTTGATCTGCGCCTGCGTGGCCGTGGCGGCCTGCTCGGCGAGATCGCCCATGTCACCGCTGAAGGCGGGGCCGTAGTCCATCGCCATGATGTTCACGGCGCTCATCTTCACGCCGTTGGACTTGGCGTCGGAGAGCAGGTTCACGCCGTCCTGGGTGAGGCCCTGCGGCAGGACCGGCAGGGTGAAGGAGACGTCCAGGCCCGGGTGCTGCTGCTGGAGCTTGGCGATGGCCTTCGCGCGGTTCGTGTTCGCGGCCGTGTTGGGCAGCGCGCCGCCCTCGATGTCGAAGTCGACCTTCGTCAGCTTGTAGGCGTCCACGGCCTTGCCGTACGCCGCCGCCAGCGCGTCGGCCGAGCCACAGGTGGTGGCGAGCTCCGAGCCGGAGGCGCCGCCGAAGGAGACCCGGACGTCGCCGCCCTTGGCGCGCAGCGCGCCGATCTGTGCCGCCACCGCGTCGCTCGCGAGGTCGCTGACGCCGCCCCACTTCGGCGTACAGCCGCCGCCGTCGGTGATGAACGCGAGGTTGTAGTTCTTCACGCCGGTGGCGTCGGCCGCCTTGAGCAGGTCGAATGCCGGGAAGAGCGAGGTGTCGACGTAGGGCGCGAAGCCCGCGGACGTCGTGGTGCCGCCGCCCGAGGTCGAGGTGGGGGTCGGGGTGGCCGTGGCCGTGGCGGTGGCCGTCGGCTTCGGGGTCGCGCTCTGTGTCGCGGTCGGGGTGGGCGTGGCCGTGGCGGTCGCGGTCTGCGTCGGACGGCCGCTCGGTTCGGGTGTCGCCCCGTCCACCGAGCACTTGGTGCCGTCGATGACACAGCCCGTCGGGTTCGCGGTGCCGTTCACGACGAAGCCGACGGTGACGGACTCGCCCGCCGCGAGGCCGTCCTTGTCCCAGGACGGCGGGGTCACGGTGACGTGCTGACCGCTCACCGTCGAGGTCGCGTCCCACAGCGAGCTGAGCTTGGAGCCCGAGGGCAGGTCGAACTCCAGCTTCCAGTCGGGCTTGCGCTGGCCGGTGTCGTTGGAGACGACGTACTGCGCGGTGTAGCCCGTGGACCACTCGCTGGTCCTGGTGTACGCGGCGCCGACGCTGGAGGCGTTCGCGATGCCGGTGAACACGAAGGCGCCGCCGCCGGCCACGGCCGCCGCGACGATGCCGCCTATCGCCTTGTTCCTGCCACTGACCTTGCGCCGGTGCGTGCTGCTCATCGCGTGTGCCTGCCTTCGCGGTTCACGGGGGGGGTCGCTGGGGTCTCCCAGGGGGTGCGGGCATCACGCTAGCGATCCGGAATCGGTCAAACCGGTTGATCCGGACGGCGGTTGAGGATCTTAGGGTCCGCTTAAGGAAGGCATCGGGAGCCGTTAAAGGTCGAGACCAATGTGGGCGGTTTGGTGCGTGCCACGAACCGACCGACGCAGGGCACAGGTCCGCACGGCGCAGGCCGCGGGCCCCGTTCGGCACACGCCACGGGCCGCGCTCCGCACCGGCTGCGAGCCCGGAGGGCGCGGGGCGCGGATCAGTTCAGCGCGGGGCGCGGATCAGCTCAGCGCGGGGCGCGGGCCCGCTCCGTACAGGCCACCGGCCCGCGCGGCGCGGAACGCCGGCCCGCGCGGCGCTTCGCGCACGTCCCGCTCAGCGGGTGACGCGGGCCCACTCGGCACGGTACGACGCCCATGGCGTGTTCAGCGCACGGTCGCGCCGCGTCTGCGGCGGCGTACGCTGCCGCGGTGTCCGCTGCGGACCGGGGCCCTGCCGTCGAGCTGGATCCAGATGCGGACCTCGGTTCCGCCGAGCACGGAGGAGCCGATCCGTACGTCCCCGCCCGTCGACTCCGCGAGCCGTCGCACGATGTCGAGGCCGAGGCCCGTCGACCCGTCGTTGCCCGAACCCCGGCCGCGGGCCATCGCCGCCTCCGGGTCCATGATTCCGGCGCCCGCGTCCGACACCAGCACGATCACGGCGTCCTCGGCGTTGTGCACGTCGACCGCGAAGGCCGTGCCCTCGGGGGTGTGGCGGAAGACGTTGCCGAGGAGGGCGTCGAGCGCGGCGGCGAGGTCGGCGCGGGCCACGGGTATGCGGCACGGCCGGTCCACACCGGCCACCCGCACCTTGCGTCCCTCGTCCTCGGCGAGCGCCGACCAGAAGTCCATGCGCTCACGGACGACTTCGGAGGCGTCGCACCCGGTTCCGGCGCCGATCGCCGCGGTCTGCGGTTTGGCCTCCCGGGCCGTCCTGATGATCGTGTCGACCTCGCGCTCGAGCTGCTCGACGGCGGCCCGGGTCTGCTCGACGGCCGGCCCGTCGCCGAGCGAGGCGGCGTTGAGGCGGAGCACGGTCAGCGGTGTGCGCAGGCGGTGCGAGAGGTCGGCGGCGAGTTCCCGCTCGTTGGCGAGCAGTTGGACGACCTGATCGGCCATGGAGTTGAACGCGACGGCGGCCTGCCGCAGTTCGGTCGGCCCTTCCTCGGGCACGCGGGAGCCCAGCTTCCCCTCACCGAGTTCGTGCGCGCTCTCGGCGAGGCGCTGCGCTGGCTGCACCATCCGTACGCCCAGCCGGTCGGCGACCGCGACGGAGCCGATGATCAGGGCGACACCGACCGCGGCGAGGACCGCCCAGGCCGTGCCGACGCCGTTGCTGACCTCGGCCTCGGGGACGTACACCTCGATGACCGCGATCTTGCCGGAGCTGAGCGCGACGGGCTGGAGCAGCGCGGAGCCGCCCGGCACGTCCGCGGTGGAGGCCCGGCCCAGCCGCCGGGTCATGGCGACGTCCTTGCCGACGGCGCGCTGCTCGCCGATCTCGACGGTCGGCTTGCCGTCGGCGGCGGGGATGTGCACGGCCATCTGCGCGTCCGAGCCGGCCGAGGCGACGACGCGCTCCAACTCGTCCCGGTCGGTGGTGATGGAGAGCGCGGGCGCGATGGCCGCGGCCTGCCGCTCGGCGTTCGAGAACGCCCGGTCGCGCGCCATCTCCTTGATCACCAGGCCCAGCGGGACCGCGAAGGCGACGACGACCATCGTCGTCACCGCCACGCACACCTTGACGAGTGCCCACCTCACAGCGGCCGCTCCGCTCTCGGCGGCTCCAGCTTCACGCCGACGCCCCTCAGGGTGTGCAGATAGCGCGGGCGCGCCGCCGTCTCCCCCAGTTTCCGGCGCAGCCACGAGAGATGGACGTCTATGGTCTGGTCGTCGCCGTAGGCCTGCTGCCACACCTCGGCGAGCAGTTCCTTGCGGGGCACGACGACACCGGGGCGCCCGGCCAGGAAGGCGAGCAGGTCGAACTCGCGCCGGGTGAGGTCGAGTCGTACGCCGTCCAGTTCCGCCTGGCGGCGCAGCGGGTCGATGGCGAGCCCGCCGACGCGGATGACCGTCGACACGGGGGCCTCGCCCACGGTGGTGCGGGAACGGCGCAACACCGCCGCCATGCGCGCGGACAGGTGCTCGACCGAGAACGGCTTGGTCAGATAGTCGTCCGCCCCGGCGTTCAGCAGGCGGACGATCTCCGTCTCGTCGTCCCGCGCGGTGGCGATGATCACCGGGACGTCGGTGATCCCGCGCAGCATCTTCAGTGCCTCGGACCCGTCCAGATCGGGCAGTCCGAGATCGAGGATCACGACGTCGAAGGAGAAATGGGCGACCTCGCGCAGCGCCTCCAAGGCGGTGCCGACGCTGCGCACGATGTGCGCGGCCTCGGTCAGATGCCGGATGAGCGCCGAGCGTACGAACTGGTCGTCCTCGACAACGAGCACACTTGCCATGGGCGGCACCGTACGCCATCCGGGGGCGGCCGTCCGGGCCTGTGGACAACGCCCGCCAGGCACTTGTGGACAATCCCGGCCCGCTCCCCTCGGGGACATTCCGGATCCTTCCGGGGCCGTGAGACACCCGTGGTGCTCGTGGTGCAGTATGGCCGCGATGCGCAGAGGACTCGTACACGTACTCGCGTGGTCGCTCGCCACGGGCGCGGCGGTCACGCTGTCCTGGTGGGGTGTCCACACCGTCATGACGGGCACGGCCTACGACCCGCCGCGTGCCCTGCCCATCACGGTGGCGGGCGCGACGGCCGAGGAGACGAGACCCCTGGCGTCCTCGACCCGGCGGGCCGAGCCGTCGAAGAGCGCCGCGAACAGGCCGTCCGCGGACCCGAAGCCGAGCGCGACGCCCTCGAAGTCCGCCTCGGCGGGCGGCGGTCCGTCGCCGGCGCCGTCGGCCCCGGCCGCGTCTCCGTCCTCCTCCGGGCAGGTCAAGAGCTACGACTCCGACGGCGGCCGGGTGGTCTTCGACATCACCGCCACGTACGGGACGCTGGTGTCCGCGACGCCGAACACCGGCTGGTCGATGCAGGTTTGGAAGACCGAGACGTGGATCCGCGTGGAGTTCTCCTCGGGCGCCGACCGGGTGTCGGTGTTCTGCGACTGGCACGACGGTCCCCCGCACGTGGACATCGGGACGTACTGAACCGGCCTCCGCGGCGAACGGGCGCACGTGCGCCGGCCCACCCCGACGCCGGGCCCCGCCGACGCCGGGCCCCGCCGACGCCGGGTCAGCGGAACACGGAAGGCGGCGGCGCGGGTGACGCGACCGCCACCGCGTCCGTGACCGGTGCCGCGCCCCCCGTGAAGTCCATGAGTTCCTTGCCGTGTTCGACCCGGGCGGGATGCGGGTCGGAGGCGGCGCGCCGGGTCAGTTCCGCGATGGGCAGGGGCCGGCCGGAGGCGACGAGGACGGCGTTCCCGAAGCGTTTGCCGCGCAGGACCGTCGGGTCGGCGACCAGGGCGAGTTCGGGGAACACGGAGGCGACGGTGGCGATCTGCCCGCGGAGGTGGGCGAGCGGGGGTCCGTCGGCGAGGTTCGCGGCGTAGACCCCGGAGTCCTTCACGGTCCGGCGGACCTCCGTGACGAACTCGGCGGACGTCAGATGGGCCGGTGTGCGCGCGCCGCTGAAGACGTCGGCGATGACCAGGTCCGCCCAGCCGTCGGGCACCTTGGCGAGACCTTCCCGCGCGTCCACGGATCGCACCCTGATCCGGGCGTTCGGGTCCAGCGGCAGTTCGCGGCGCACCAGTTGGACGAGGGCCGCGTCGCGTTCGACGACCTGCTGGGTGGACCGGGGGCGGGTGGCGGCGGTGTAGCGGGCCAGGCTGAGGGCGCCGCCGCCGAGGTGGACGACCTGCACGGGTCTGCCGGGCGGGGCGACGAGGTCGATGACATGGCCGAGCCGGCGCTGGTACTCGAAGCTCAGGTACGCGGGGTCGTCCAGGTCGACGTGGGACTGCGGGGCGCCGTCGATGAGCAGGGTCCAGGCGCGTGCCCGGTCCCGGTCGGGCAGCAGTTCGGCGAGCCCCCCGTCGACGGCTTCGACGACCGCCTCGGCGGCACCCTGCCCACGCCGTCCACCCCGTCCGGTGTCGCGGCCGTCGTCCGCCCGCTGTTTCCTCGCCCGTGCCATCTGGCCATTATCGGGGCGCGGGGGCTGGTCGGCTCAGCGGCCGTTCACCGGGCGGCTCACCGGCAGCCGTCCGCGGCCTCGATCAGCCGGGCGGCCTCGCCCAGCGCGGCCCGCAGCACCGCCGGATCGGTCGCGAGGTCCGCCTCACCGGGCGGGAGCAGCCAGTCCGAGCCCTCGACCGGGGGCTCGGGGGCCGCTCTCAGACCACGGCCGTTGGTCTGCGTACAGGTGCTGCCGGGCACGTCCCAGGCGTCGGCGGTGCCGGGCGGCACCAGGAAGCCGAGGGTGTCGCAGCCGTCGTCGTGCAGGACGGGCCCCACGAGGTCGGCCGCGCCGCGGCGCAGGATGTCGACCGCCTCCAGCCCCTGGCGGGCCGGGACGGTCACCAGGTCGCACTCGGCGGCCGGCCGCAGCGGTACGCCGCACTCCGGGGACGGCCTGTGCTGCGCGGTCGACGGCGGCGTACGGAAATCGGTGCTCTGCGTGATCTGCATCCCGGCCTCCAACGGAACCCCTCCTCATGACGAGTGGGTCGGGAGTTCGGGCGGCTCCCGGTCCACCCGGTTCAACGCGCCAGGACGTCAACGGCTACGGCGAAACTCCGCCACAAAGGATGGCAGTTCATGGCAGATCGTGGATGAGATATCCGGTTTGTAGCCAAACCCAGCGTGGCGGCGTTGTCACAACAGGTACGTTCTTGCCCCGCCGGAACCAGGGCACCTTCTGGGTACAACCAGGTCAACTCAGCCACGGATCCGGCGTGGTTCGACGGTTCGCAAGAGAGGGCCCGGCCATGGCGTCGTCATCGGTGACCTCGTCCCCGTCCCCCCGGCCGGCACGGCCGAATCTCGCCTTCCGGCGGTTGCGCGGTCAGCGCTCCCCGGGCGAGTTCGCCGCGCTGGTACGGAGGGCCGCACGCGAGATCGGCGAGCGGGTGAGCTGCGACGCGCGCTACATCGGGCGCGTCGAAGCGGGCGAGATCCGCTGTCCCAACTACGCGTACGAGCGGGTGTTCCTGCACATGTTTCCCGGCCGCACGCTGACGGACCTCGGTTTCACGCCCCGCTCATGGGTACGCGGACGCGGGGCGCGCGACCCGGGGGAGCCACCCCTCTCGCACTCCACGAACCCTCCACACGCCCCCTATGAGACGGACGGGGCGCACGAGACGTATGAGATGCCGGGTCAGCTCCACGTCCCGGCCCCGTACGGCCCGCACACCGCGCACCACACGGACAGCCCGCACGATCCGCACCGCCCGCACGATCCGTACGACCCGCACCACATGTGGGATCCGTACGGCCCGTACGAGAAACGCGATCAGAACCACGAGGAGAGCGACGTGCAGCGTCGCGCATTCATGACCGGAGGCACCGCCACCGTGGCGGCGGCCTCACTGGGACCCTTCGGCGGCAGCGCCGCGGCCGCCGAACGACGCGTCCACCGGGCCGGTACGTCCGAGGCGGGCGCCCTCGAAGAGGCCGTCCGCCGGATCCGGCTGCTCGACGACAGACACGGGGCCGACGGGCTCTACCGACGCGCGGCGGTCCCCCTGCGCACCGCGTACGAGCTGCTCGACGCCGGCACGACCCGGCAGACGACCGCCGACCGGCTGTACTCCGGAGCCGGCGAACTGGCCATCTCGGTGGGCTGGCTGGCACACGACTCCGGGCGCTTCGACGACGCCCGCTCCCACTACGCGGAAGCCCTCGCCACCGCCCGGATGGCGGGCGACGCGGGCCTGGAGGCCCACGCCTTCTGCAACACCGCGTTCCTCGCCCGCGACGCGGGGCGCCCGCGCGAGGCCGTGCGCGCGGCCCAGGCCGCCCAGCGCGCCGCACGCCCCCTGGGCTCCTCCCGGCTGCTCTCCCTGCTCGCCCTGCGCGAGGCCGGCGGCTGGGCCGGACTCGCCGACCGCCGGGGATGCGAGCAGGCGATGGCGCGCGCGCAGGCCCTGTACGAACGCGGCCCCGCGGAGACCGACCCCGAGTGGATGACCTTCTACGGGGAGGCCGAGCTGGAAGGCCTCGAGGCGCAGTGCTGGTCGACGCTGGGCGACTGGCCCCGGGCCGCCCGCCACGCGCGCCGCGCCGCGCACCTCCAGGACCCGCACTTCACCCGCAACATCGCCCTCTACACCGCGGAACTCGCCGACGACCTCGCCCGCGGCGGCCGCCCCGACGAGGCCGCCCTCGCCGGTCTGCGCGTCCTGGACCTGCTGAACGAGGTCCAGTCCTCCCGCATCCAGACCATGCTGGCGGCGACGGCCCGTGTGCTGCTCCCGCACCGCAGGGCCTCGGGCGTCTCGGCGTTCCTCGACCGCCACGCGAGCCTGCCCCGCACGGCGTGAGGGCCGCCGGGGGCGCCGGTCAGGCGCTCAGGTGCCCGCAGTCGTTCCACACCTCGATCGCGGGCTCCCCGTAGGCCCAGCCGAGCACCGACAACGAGGTGGGGTTGAGGCGTATACGGGCCGCGAAGTCCAGCGGCAGACCCAGCCAGCGGGCGCCTATGGACCGCAGGATGTGGCCGTGGGCGAAGATCAGCACATCGCGGTCCGCGGAGCGGGCCCACGCGACGACCTCGTCCGCGCGCGCGGTGACCTGCTCCAGGGTCTCCCCCTCGGGGACACCGTCGCGCCAGATGAACCAGCCGGGGCGGATGTCCTGGATCTCGGCCGGGGTCATGCCCTCGTAGGCGCCGTAGTCCCACTCCAGGAGCGCGTCCCAGGTCGTCGCCCGCTCCCCGAAGCCGGCCAGTTCGCACGTCTCGCTCGCGCGCGAGAGCGGGCTGGTGCGCACCTCGGCGGCGGGCAAAGAGTCCAGCGGCGACCGGTGCAGCCGCTCGCCCAGCAGCTTGGCTCCGCGCCGCCCCTCTTCCAGGAGCGGGATGTCGGTCCTGCCGGTGTGCTTTCCGGACAGTGACCATGCGGTCTGTCCGTGCCGGGCCAGCAGGATGCGCGGTGCCATGACGAGAGGCCCTTCCGGGACGGGCGGCACGAACGAGGCTCTGCTCACCCGTGGACGACTGAGGAGTGGGTCACTCCATCATCGCGCACCGCCGCTCCGGGCAACCCGGAGGGCGATCTCCGCGTCTTTGAGTTCCGGGGCGCCCCTTCGGGGCAATCGCGCACACCGTAAAATCCCGGGGTGGCCACCGACCGCCGGTCACCACGGGCAGATGGACACGAGCAGATGGGGGAGGGCGATCGGATGCCGCAGACCGATACACCGCGTACCGAAGCGGCACCGCGCGTCCGGCCGGGCCGGTGGGCCGAGCTGCGCGCGTCCGCCGCGTCGCAGGTGCGTCTGCGCTGGTGGACCGAGGTCCCGCTGATCCTGCTCGTGTACGCGGCGTACACCGCGGGCCGGCTGCTCGCCCGGGGCAACGCCTCCGGCGCCATAGACCACGGCCTGGAGATCCTGCGCGTCGAGAAGGCCCTCCACCTCAACGCCGAACATCCGCTGAACCGGCTGTTCACGCAGGAGGCCTGGCTCGGCGTGCCCGCCGACTTCTGGTACGCCTCGCTGCACTACCTGGTGACGCCGGCGATCCTGATATGGCTGTTCCGCTCCCGGTCCGTGCGCTACCGCGCGGCCCGCACCTGGCTCTGGACCTCCACGTTCGTCGGCCTGATCGGCTTCACCCTGCTGCCGACCTGCCCGCCCCGGCTGCTGTCCCCCGAGCACGGCTTCGTCGACACGATGGCCCAGTACAGCGGCTACGGCTGGTGGGGCGGCGAGGCGAGCGCGCCGCGCGGCATGGGCGGGATGACGAACCAGTACGCGGCGATGCCGAGCCTGCACGTGGGCTGGGCGCTGTGGTGCGGAGTGATGCTGTGGCGCCACGGCCGTACGCCCGCCGCCAAGGTCGCCGCCGTCGTCTATCCGCTGTTCACCACGATCGTCGTGATGGGCACGGCCAACCACTATTTCCTGGACGCCGTCGCGGGCGTCGCGGTGATGGGGGCCGGTCTGCTCCTGACCCCGTTCGTGATGCGGGCGGCGGACCGTCTGCGGACGCTGCTGAAGGCCGTCCTCCCGTGGGGCCGGGGTGCCTCGGGGGGCGAGGGTTCCGCGATTGTCAGTGCGGGGTGCCAGACTTCCCCGGGTGAACGAATTCCCCGACAGCGCGAGTCCCGACCCGGGCCGGGAGCCGAGCCGGGTTCCGCCGCCACGGACGCGGGCGACAGCGCTGCGACAGCAGCTCGCTGAGCTGCGCGGTCCCGACATCGCGCCGAAGGCGCTGGACGCGCGCGCCCTCGCGGCGCTCGCCGCCAACCCCGGGTGCGACCGGCGCGCCCTGCTGGACGGCGTGGGTGTGGACAAGGCGAAGCTGGCCGGTGCGCTCGGCGCGCCGTCGGCGTTCGGAATGTCACAGTTCGCCTTCATGCGGGGCAACGCGTTCGAGGCGCGGGTCAAGGCCGACGGCGGTGCCGAGCTGCTGCGGCTGGTGCACGAAAAGCTGGACCCGGGCGCCGAGCCGCCCGGCGCCGGTGCCGTGCCCGACCTGAGCGCGATCGGCCCCGAGGGACGCACGGCCCGTACGGAACTGGCGTTGCGCGAGGCCGCCGGGGCCGGCGTCTGGACGCTGCTCGACCACCCGATGCTCGCCCTGGACGTCGCGGGCTCCCCGGCCTTCCTGGAGCCGGACGCGGTGGTCGTGCATCCGGACGGGGGCTGGACGGTCGTCGAGATCAAGTCGTTCCCGATGCTCGACGGCTCGGCCGACCCGGCCAAGGTGGGCGCCGCCGCCCGGCAGTCCGCGGTGTACGTCCTGGCCCTGGAGGAGGTCGCGGCCCGCCTCGATCCCGCTCCCGAGGTCCACCACCGTGTCCTGCTGGTCTGCCCGAAGGACTTCTCCAACCTCCCGGCCGCCTCGGCCGTCGACGTGCGCAAGCAGCGCGCGGTCACCCGCCGCCAGCTCGCCCGGCTCACCCGCGTCGAGGACATCGCGGCCGCCCTCCCCGAGGGCACCTGCTTCGCCCCCGGCCTTCCCGCCGAGGAACTGATCACGGCCGTCGAGGCGGTCCCCGCGACCTACGCCCCCGAGTGCCTGTCCGCCTGCGAACTGGCCTTCCACTGCCGGGCCCGTTCGCGCGCCGAGGGCGCGGTGACCTCGCTCGGCCGCTCGCTGCGCGCGGAGCTGGGCGGTCTGAGGACCGTCCCCGACGTCCTGGCCGCGGCGCACGGGAAGGCGGGCGACCCCGGGGATCCCGCCGTCGCGGCCCTCAGGAGAGCGGCGCTGCTGCGCGCGGAGGCCCTGCGCGGCACGGCCGCGGAGACCCGCACCCGAGCGACCGAGACCCGGGTGCCGGCGGCGGCGCGGACCGGCGTGCCGCACGACCTCGCGGCAGGCCGGAAGGGCTCGGCCGGCGACCTCGCCGAGGTACCCACCGTGCCCGCACCCGGCTCCCCGGAGCCCGGCGCACCCAGGGCCGGCGCACCCAGGGCCGGCGCACCCAGGGCCGACGCACACGAAACGCCCGTGCCCACCGGTGCGGGCGCACCCGAAGCCGCCGCCCCCGGCGTCGCCGACGGCCGGGAGGCGGGCGTATGTCGCTGATCACTGCCCTCGCGCGGCTGGAGGCCGTCGAGAGCGGCCGCGCGCAGCCCGCCGCCACCGCGCTCCACCGCCATCTCGCCGAACGGCCCCTGGTGTTCGTGCCGCTCACCACCGCGGGCGAGGCGGGAGCCCCGCTCGGCGCTCTCGTCGGCACGGACCGGGACGCGCCCCGGCTGCTGGTCGTGCCGCAGCCCCGCGACCGCGACCTGCGCTTCGCCTTCCTCGCCGAACTGGCGGACGTCGTCCTGCCCTACATCGACACCTTCGCGGACGTGGTCGAGGCGGCCGAGCGCAGCGAGACCGACCCGGAGACCGGCAAGCGCGTCAAGGTCGAGGTCGAGCTGTGCGCGGACGCGCCGCAGATCGTCGTGCCGGGCCGGGCCGGCATCGAGCTCGTCCGTCTCCTCGGGCGCTCCACCCGCTTTCGCCGCACCGCCGAGCAGGATCCCGAGACCCCTCATCCGGCGCCTCCCCGGGTGCCGTTGTTCGGGCGCTGGCTGACCCACTTCGGGGAGCGCGCCCGGGTGCCGGGCTCCGCCCTGCTCCTGGCCCTCACCGACGTGCTGTCCCGGCACTGGGCGACGGGGCAGAGCAGCCTGGAGGACCAGCATCTCGGCGCGCTGCTCGCCTGGCTCGACCCGACGGACGGCGAGCCGGGCGCCGAGGCGGCGGTGCGGGCCGAGCTCCAGCGCGACGCGCGCGGCCAGCTCGTCTGCCCGCCCGCAGGACCGGCCACCGACCCCGCCTTCGACAACGAGCTGCTGGCCCCCGCGATCGAACGCTACGACCGCGCGCGGACGGCGCTGGCCGCCGCCGAGGACGGCGTCGAGGCGGACGACCGGCTCGGTGAACTCACCGCGGCGGAGCGGACGATCCGCGAACTGGTCGCGAGCGTCACCCGTCCCACCTGGGACGCGGTCTGGCGGGGCCTCGACCTGCTGCGGGCGCTGCCGGAAGGGGCGCACGCCGCCGACCGGTGGACCCGCGACCGCTGGTCGTTCACCGGGCACCGCGACCGGGTCGTGGCGGGCGAGCCGCCGCAGCCGCGCCACGACGACGCGGTCACCGCCGCGAACAAGCTGGCCACGCGCGAGCGGGAGCAGGCCCGGCTGGAGGCGCAGGAGGCCCTCGACGATCCGCTGGTCATGGCGGGCCGGCGGCTCGCAGGGGAGGCGTTCGCCGGAGAGGTCACCGAGGTGGTGATGGCGTACGGCGAGGGGAAGCGGCCGAGCCCCCGCCCGCTGGTGACCGTCCGCACGGACGACCGCCCGCACCTGGGGGAACGGGCCAGGGTGTACCGCTCGCTGGGCGGGAAGCCACAGGCCGCGGAGTTCGTGGGGTACGACGACGAGGGCGCGTCCCTGGTGCTGCGGATCGTCGACAAGATGGGGCGCGGCAAGGAACCCGAGGCCGGGTCCGTGCCGGAGAAGGGGGACGTCGTCTGCTTCACCCTCTTCGAGCACGAGCAGCGCGGCGGGGCGAAGCTGCCCGACCCGGAGGAGACGCCGTGGACGCACGGAGGGCCGCCGGGTGAGGCCGGCGCCCTGCCGCTGCCGGACCCGGTGACCGAGGAGGACGTCCTGTGACCGCCGTGTTCGACCCGGGTGCCGAGGCCGCCCGCGCCACCGACGCGATCCTGCGCGACACCCTGCACGGCAGCGACCGGGGTGTCGTGGTCGACTCCCCGCCGGGCGCCGGCAAGTCGACCCTCGTCGTCCGGGCCGCTCTCGAACTCGCGGCCGCGGGGCGCCCGTTGATGGTCGTCGCGCAGACGAACGCGCAGGTCGACGACCTGGTGCTGCGGCTCGCGGAGAAGGAGCCGGACCTGCCCGTGGGCCGGCTGCACAGCAGCGACTCCGACCCGTACGACAAGGCCCTCGACGGTTTTGACCAGGTCCGCAAGTCCGCCAAGGCGGCGGACCTCGCGGGCCTGGACGTCGTCGTCTCGACGGCGGCGAAGTGGGCCCATGTCAAGGGTGTCGAGCCCTGGCGGCACGCGATCGTCGACGAGGCCTACCAGATGCGCTCGGACGCGCTCCTCGCGGTCGCCGGGCTCTTCGAGCGGGCGCTGTTCGTGGGCGACCCGGGCCAGTTGGACCCGTTCTCGATCGTCGGCGCGGAGCAGTGGGCGGGACTGTCGTACGACCCGTCCGCGTCGGCGGTGTCCACGCTGCTCGCGCACAATCCGCGGTTGCCGCAGCACCGGCTGCCGGTGTCCTGGCGGCTGCCCGCGTCGGCCGCGCCCCTGGTCTCCCACTCCTTCTACCCGTACACGCCGTTCCGCAGCGGCACCGGTCACGGCGACCGGCGGCTGAACTTCGGTGTCCCGTCGGACGGTTCGGGCACCGACCGGGTCATCGACGAGGCGGCGGAGTCCGGTTGGGGTCTGCTGGAGCTGCCGGCCCGGCACACTCCGCGCACGGACCCGGAGGCGGTGCACGCGGTGGCCGGGGTCGTGCGGCGGCTGCTCGACCGGGGCGGCGCGGCCACGTCGGAGCGGGCGGAGGAGCCGGTGCCGCTGACGGCCGAGCGGATCGCCGTCGGCACGGCGCACCGCGACCAGGCCGCGGCCGTACGGGCGGCGCTGGCGGGTCTCGGCGTCACGGACGTCACCGTGGACACGGCGAACCGGCTCCAGGGGCGGGAGTTCGATGTCACGGTCGTCCTGCACCCGCTGTCGGGGCGGCCCGACGCCACGGCCTTCCATCTGGAGACCGGACGTCTGTGCGTGCTCGCTTCCCGGCACCGGCACGCGTGCATCGTGATCTGCCGGGAAGGAATCACGGAGTTGCTGGACGACCACCCGTCGACCGAGCCCGTGCAGCTGGGCGTGACCGTGAAGTTTCCGGATGGCTGGGAGGCCAATCATTCGGTGTTGTCGCACCTGGCGGAGCACCGGGTGGCCTGGCGGTCCTGAGGCCGGGCCCACTTGCGCGGGCGCGCGACAATGGAGGGTGGCCCTTTGCCGAGAGGGGCCCCGAACCGCATGAGGAGGAGAAGACATGGCGGAGCCCACGCCGCGTCGGAACGAACCGCGGCTACGCCCCGCGCCCCTGCTCTTCGAGCCCGCGGAGGCCGCCGGGGATCCGGAGCATTTCTTCGACCTGGAGTCGATCGACGACCCCCGCGCGCTGCTCGACCGGTCCACGGAGCTGGCACACGCGTTTCGCGCCGCCGCCGACCGGGCCGTCGAGTTCCAGGCCATCGCCGCCGCGCAGCTCGCCGATCCGCGTCGTTTCGACCGGCTGACCACCGCCTCGATCGCCGAGCGCGCCGAGTGGACCGAGGACTACGCGAAGAAGATGGTCGAGTTCGGCCAGGATCTGCTGCGGGGCACGGAGGGCAACGGACACGGTCACGGGGTGACCGACCCGCTCTGACGCGCCCGTCCGGGACGAGGACCGCCGGACGCCCCGGTCCGGGACCGGGACCTCGGGGCACCCCGGGACCTCCGGACATCCCGTTTTCACCCCGTTCCTGGCATATGCCAGCCGGGCAAGATACTCCACCTCGGCCCCGCCTGTCCCGGTTTCGGGCAACCGTCCGGGGCCGGGCGCTCACCGCCGGTAGATGTATGCGGCATGAGCAGCACACGGAACGCGCCGAGCAGCACCCCGCACACCCCCGGGGCGAGGTCGTCCGAACGGCTGGACGTCTCCGGCGTCACGGCCGAGGGCGCCGCCTGGCTCGCCTCGGCGGGAACGTATCCGCGCAGCACGCTCGCCCTGTGGCGCGAGCGGCCCGACGCGCCGGTCGTCCTGCTCTGCGGCAGCGCGTTCGACGTCGTCAGCGCCTCGGCCCTCTTCGGGCGGCGGATGCTCGACCGGCTCTGGGAGGAGGGGCCGGGCTCGGGCCCGGTGGCGGCCCACCGCGGGCGGATCCTGCTGTTCGCCGCGCCCGGCACCGCCCAGCGGCTCCCCTCGCTCATGGAGTGGGAGGAGTGGGGCGCGGAACCGGGCGGCCGGTCGGGGCGGTGCCGGGAGGTGCCACCGCTGCTCTGCCACGGCACGGGGGACGCGGTGACCGTGCCCCCGCCGTATCCCGGGGGCGGCGCGCCGGAAACCGTACGGACCGATTCCCGCTGGCTGGTCGCCCCCGACACACGGCAGCCCTGGCTCCCCGGCCCCGAGATCCTGCTCTGGGCGGCCGTACGGGCGGCCCGCGCGGCGGCGTCGGCAGCGGTACGGATATCGATTTTTCCTCCCGCCGATCAGGATGCTAAGGTCTACGACGTCAGCAGGCGCCGCTAGCTCAGTTGGTTAGAGCAGCTGACTCTTAATCAGCGGGTCCGGGGTTCGAGTCCCTGGCGGCGCACGCCAACGAGAGCGGGATGATTCGCGGAAACGCGAACGTCCCGCTCTCGTCGTTTCCGCCTTCGCGGGGCCGCTCAGCCCGTCGTGATCCGCACCGTCCAGGCCCCCGAGGCGGTCCGGTCCTCCACCTGGACCCGGATGTCCGCGCCCGGCACGGCGAAGCTCTCCCCGAGGCGCACCGGAGCGTCCGCGAGCGGCGGGTACACCGAGTCCTCCCAGCAGGACTCGGAGCGGGGGTGGGCGTCGAGGACCTGGACGGGGCCGCTGCCCGACTCGGTCCGGCTGCGGACCCGGTAGACCAGGACGCCCCGCTCGCACGTCGAGCTGTCGTTGCCCGCCGGTCCGCGCGCCTCCAGAGCGATGGCGCTGTCCGGGCCCGTCGGGACCACCGCCAGCTTGGTGCCCGAGCCGGCGCCGAAGGTCTGCGAGCCGGGCGGCGCCGCCACACCCACGGCGATCGGGGACGTGCCCGGCGCGCCCGAACCGCGCGAGGACGTCCGCGCCGCGCCCGAGGGCACCCGCGGCCCCTGCCAGGCCCCCTTCGCCCCGGCCGCCTCGGCCGCCTCGGCCGCCTCCTTCGTCCCGGCCGCCTTGGCGGCCCCGCTCCTCCCCGCCGTTCCGGTGGCCCCGCTCGCCCCGTCTGTTCCGGTGGTCCCGCTCAACTCGGTCACCCCTCCCATCGCCGCCATCCCTCCCGTCCCGTCCGCCGCGGCCGGTCCACTCGCCGTCGACGCGGCCGGGCGGGAGGCCAGCACCCCGGCGCCGACCGCTCCCCCGGCTCTCGCGCCGGCCGATCCCACCGCGGAGCGCGCGGGTCCGGTCTCCAGCGGCTCCAGCGTCAGCCGGGTGGTGCCGGAGCCCAGTACGCACGCCACCTGGCGCGGTTCCAGCCACCCCAGCCGCCACTTGTGCCAGCCGAAGAGGTCGGGGGCGAGGCCGAACTGGCTGCCCATGAGGTCCCAGTCGCCGACATAGGTGTCCCAGTCGCCCTTGCCGTCGGCGGGGCGGTGGTAGAGGTCGGGCAGGTCGAAGACATGGCCGGTCTCGTGCGCCAGGACGAGGCGGTCCGGCGGATGCTTCTCGAAGACCGTGACGACGCGCCGGATGTCCTTGCCGTCCGCGTGCAGGGGGGTGTCCAGGTTGACGACCTTCGTGGCGTCCGAGTCGACGCCCGGAGCGTCCGGGTCCGCCACGAAGTAGACGACGTCGTAACGGGAGAAGTCGACCTTCGGGTCGGCCACGGCGAGGGCGTCGCGCAGATAGGCGGCACGGTCGCCGGCGTTCCAGTCGCGCTGTATGGCGTACGAGGTGGAGGCGTGCGGCATCCGGATCCAGGCGCGCTGGGGGTGCGGCCGGACCGTGAACTTTCCGTACGAGGCCTGCTCGAAGAAGCGACTGGTGGCCGGGAAGTAGTCACCCGTCAGCTCGGCGGGCGTGGTGCGCGGGGTGGAGTCCGGGAAGGACAGGAAGACCATCACGGCGTCGAGGGGGCGGGTGGGACGCACATAGGCGGTGTTCCAGGTGTCGGCGCCCTCCGAGTGGTGCGCCGCGGTCCGCGTCAGGGCGCAGGGCGACGCGAGGGGTTCGGCGAGCGCGTGGCCCGGACCCAGGGAGGTCGCGGCGAGCGCGGTCATCGAGGTGAACATGGCCGCGGTACTGCGCCAGCGGAGCACCCCGTCGCGGGCGAGACCGCGCAGGGCCCCGCGAGCGAGAACCCTCAGGGGGAGCGGACGCGGCACGTCGACCTCCGGATGCGGTTTCGGGACACCGCCTCCAGCCTGATCGCATTTATACTATTGCGCCCTGTTTGCCTACACCGGAAGGGTGAGCCGGCGAGCGAACCGACACCCCCGGACATGCACGGAACGTCACGTGCGGCCGACGGGAGAAGGAACCCGTCCGGATAACAGGCAGAAACGATCTGTCAGAACAGGTGGTTGTTCCTGGACACTGGACAGTGGCCGCACCGTTTCGGGGGCAGCCTCTATGATCGGCACACTTTCCTGCACGGACACGGCTTGTGCGGCCGCCCATCACCGGCCGACCGCCCTGAGAGACCCATACGAAGAACGAGTGCACTGCGGGAGCGAACGGTGAGCGGAACGTCCGAAGGGCCGGCGCCCGCGGGGGACCTCGTCCGGCCGGCCGTCACAGAACGTCACGTAAACACGTCTTCTCGTACGTCCGCCGGGACCTCTCCCGGCCCACTCGCCCCCTCCGTACCGCCCGTGACGCCGGGGCCGCCCTCCGGGACGCCCGCGCCCTCGGCGGTTCCCGACGGAACGTCACTCCGCACCTTCCACGCGGCGTTCGCCACCGCTCCTCTCGCGATGGCGGTCGTCGACCGCGAGGGCCTCGTCGTCACCGCCAACGAGGCGCTGAGCACGCTGCTCGGCGCCGGGACGCGGACGCTGGCCGGGCGGGCCGCCGCCGACCTGGTGGACCTGGCCTCCGACGCCCGCACCTGGCACGCGTACCGCGAGATGCTGGGCGGCAGCCAGGCCCGGCTGCGCTGCACCCGCCGGCTCAAGCACCCCGACGGCCATGTGATCTGGGCGCAGGTCACGATCGCGCCCCTGCCCCCGCAGGAACGGGCGGTCCTGATCTCGGTCACCGACATCGGCGCGCGGCGTGAACTCCAGGCGCGGCTGCGCCACTTGCAGATGCACGACCCGGTGACCCGGCTGCCCAACCGCACCCTGTTCTTCGAGCGCCTGTCGGCGGCGCTGGAGGCGGAGGCGTACGAGGAGTGCGGAACCGGCCGGATCGGGCTCTGCTATCTGGACCTGGACGGGTTCAAGGCGGTCAACGACACCCTCGGCCACCGGGTCGGGGACCGGCTGCTCGCGGCGGTCGCCGAGCGCCTGACCCGCTGCGCCGAGGCGGCCGGCCTCACACGGGCGGCCGCTCCCCTGGTGGCGCGGCTGGGCGGGGACGAATTCGCCCTGCTCGTCGAGGACTCCACGGGCACCGACCAGTTGGCGGATCTCGCCGAGTCCGTGCTGAAGGCGCTCCAGGCGCCGTTCGACCTGTCGGGGCAGCGGCTGTCCCTGTCGGCGTCCATCGGGGTCGTCGAGCGGCGCGCCACCGGCACCACCGCGACCGGTCTGATGCAGGCCGCGGACACCACGCTGTACTGGGCGAAGGCGGACGGCAAGGGCCGCTGGACACTCTTCGACCCTGAGCGCAACGCGCACCGCATGACCCGCCAGGCCCTGTCGTCCACCCTGCGCTCGGCCGTCGAGCGGGGTGAATTCGCCCTGGAGTACCAGCCGTTGGTGGGCATGGAGGACGGCGGGGTGCACGGCGTCGAGGCGCTCGTCCGCTGGAACCACCCGCGGTTCGGGACGCTCACACCGAACCGGTTCATCGGACTCGCCGAGGAGAACGGCTCGATCGTCCAGCTCGGCCGCTGGGTACTGGCCACCGCCTGCCGCCAGGCGCGCCGTTGGCAGCTCGACCGTCCGGACGCGCCGCCGATCTTCGTCAGTGTGAACGTCGCCGTGCGCCAGGTCTGGGACTCCGACCTGGTGGCGGACGTGGCGAAGATCCTCGCGGAGACCGGACTGGCCCCGCATCTGCTGCAGTTGGAGCTGACGGAGTCGGCGGTGATGGGCTCGGCCGGCCGGCCGCTCCAGGCGCTGCAGGCCCTCAGCGACATGGGCGTCCGCATCGCCATCGACGACTTCGGCACCGGCTACTCGAACCTCGCCTACCTGAGCAGGCTTCCGGTGTCCGTGCTGAAGCTGGACGGCTCCTTCGTCCGCGGCTTCCAGTACGAGAACGCCGACGGCTCCTCCGCCCACCCGAACCCGGCCGACGAGGTCATCGTCGAGGCGCTCATCCAGCTCGCCCACCGGCTCGGCCTGACGGTCACCGCCGAGTGCGTGGAGACCGCCTCGCAGGCGTCACGGCTGCGCGGGATCGGCTGCGACACCGGCCAGGGGTGGTTGTACTCCCGGCCGGTGGCGCCGGAACGCATCTCCGCGCTCCTGATGTCGGCGAACCGCCCTCAGGCCTCGGCGGCCGGCTCCCCCGGCAACCCGTAGGCGTCCGCGATCAGTTCGTACGAGCGCAGCCGTACGTCGCCGCTGTGCGCGTTGCCCGTGATCATCAACTCGTCGGCGCCGGTGCGCTTCTGGAGGTCGTCGAGGCCGGCGCGCACCTCGTCGGCGGTGCCGTGGATGACGTTCGCGTTCCAGGAGCCGATGAACTCCCGCTCCATCGGGCTGAATTCGTACGCCTCGGCCTCCTCCGGGGTGGGCACGAGTCCGGGACGCCCGGTGCGCAGGCGGACCATGCTCAGGGCGGCCGCCAGGACCTGACGGCGGGCCTCCTTCTCCTCGTCGGCGGCCAGGGCGGAGACGCCGATGAGGGCGTAGGGGGCGTCGAGGACCGCGCTCGGCCGGAAGGACTCGCGGTAGAGGTCGAGGGCCGGGATCGT
This sequence comes from Streptomyces sp. NPDC005070, assembly GCF_053600395.1. Taxonomy (NCBI): domain Bacteria; kingdom Bacillati; phylum Actinomycetota; class Actinomycetes; order Kitasatosporales; family Streptomycetaceae; genus Streptomyces; species Streptomyces sp. NPDC005070. The sequence goes on from NZ_JBSFZS010000017.1 coordinate 76,334, forward strand.
GTTCTGCGCCGAGAAGTGGTGCGCGAAGGCGAACGGGAGGCCGAGGGCACCGGCGAGGCGGGCGCTGAAGCCGGAGGAACCGAGCAGCCAGACCGGGGGCCGGTGCGGGGACTGGACACCGCCCGGCGAGGTCGCCTGGACGGGCCCGGGGACGGCGTGGATCCGCGTGTAGGGGTGGCCGTCGGGGAAGTCGTCGTCCAGGAAGCGGACGAGTTCCGCGAGCTGTTCGGGGAAGTCGTCGGCGCCCTCGGCCGGCCGCTGGGTGCGGCGCAGCGCGGCGGCCGTGGCGCCGTCCGTGCCCGGGGCCCGGCCGAGGCCCAGGTCGACGCGGTGCGGGGCCATCGCCTCCAGGGTGCCGAACTGCTCCGCGATGACCAGAGGGGCGTGGTTGGGGAGCATCACTCCGCCGGAGCCCAGCCGGATGCGGTGCGTGTGGGCGGCGAGGTGGGCGAGGATCACCGCGGGCGAGGAGCTGGCCACTCCGGGCATCGAGTGGTGTTCGGCCACCCAGTAGCGGTGGAAGCCGCGGTTTTCCGCGAGGCGGGCGATCTCGACGCTGGTGCGGAGGGCGTCGGTCGCGGTGCGGCCCGCGCCCACCGTGACCAGGTCCAGTACGGACAGGGGTACGGGGGCGGTGCCCCGTGCCGTGCCGCGGATCTCGTCCGTCTCGGGCGTCTCGTCCACCGTCTGGTCCACCGGGGGTGCCTCCTGTTTTGCGTACGTCGTCTCCTCGCGTTGCGAACAGGAGGGTGTCTCCGCTTATTCCCCGAGGGCGGGCTGGGGAGCTCCCCGGGGTGGGGCTGGGGGCTTGTTTCGCCCCCTCCGCCCCTACCCGTCCCGTACCTGGGGCTCCGCCCCGGACCCCGCTCCTCAAACGCCGGAGGGGCTGGAGTTTCACGCCTGGACGATGGGTTCCCGGGTGAAGAGGGTGCCCAGGTCCGGGGCGTTCACCCTGCGGCCCGTCAGGCGCAGGGCCTCCCAGACCGTGACCTGGGCCGCGGTGAGGACCGGTTTGGCGAGGTCCTTCTCCAGGGCCGTGAGGTGGGAGGCGGTGTGCAGGGCCGTGTCGGGGAGGAGGATCGCGTCGGCGTCCGGATGATCGGCCTCCCGGGCCAGCGCGAGGACCCTGCCGTAGTCCCAGCCGGCGACCTCGGCGGGGGTGACGGCACCGGAGCCGCGCACCGCGGCCACCTCCGTTCCGGTCTCCGTCAGGAACCGCGCGATGAGCGCGGCCACGTCGTCGGGACAGGCCGCCCCGATCGCGACCCGGTCCGCGCCGATCTCCCGCGCCGCGTGCGCGAAGGCGAAGGACGTCGAGGACGCGGGCAGTCCGGCCGCCCTGGCGAGGCCGCGGACCTGCTCGTGGGCGCCCTGCACGCCGTACACGAAACTGCCGCTCGCACACGCCCAGACCACGGCCTCCGCGCCGGACAGGCGCAGCTCCTCGACGCCCGCCGCGAGTCGCTGCGCCGAGCCCGTGTCGCGGAGCGCGTCCACGTCGTGCGTGTCCTCGCCCAGGTCCGTGTGCACGACGGCCAGGCGGATGTCACTGCCGAGGAGCTGCTCGATGCGCGGGTAGTCGTCCTCGGCCGAGTGGCCGGGGTAGAGGAATCCGAGTGCGGTCATGCCCCACCTTCCTGTTCATCGGGAAATACGGTCCCCGCCGGGCGGCCCGGTCAATCAGCCGCCGGCAAGGGCCCACCGCCCGGGTACCCAGTTGGCGCAGCGCCGCCCATTTCTCCACCTGGTTGGCCGAGATCACCGGTCTCCGGGGTTCGCCTCCGACCGGGGGACGCCGTCGTACGCCGGTGTTGACGGCCGCGGGTTCGGGTGCGAGCGTGGTCGATCCCCTTGCGAAAGGGTTCCCCTGATGAACGCCCGTACGTCCCCCGGTGCGCCCCGCCCGTCGGCCCCGGCCACCCTGCTCGTCCTGGACGCCGACCCGCTCCCCCGGCTGGGCCGGCTCACCGGCCGGGTGCGGATCGAGCACGCCGACGAGTCCACGCTCGCCGAGAGGCTGCCGGACGCGGACGTGCTGCTCGTGTGGGACTTCGCCTCGCAGGCCGTACGCCGCGCCTGGCCGGGCGAGGGGCCACGGCCGGGCTGGGTGCACACGGCGAGCGCGGGCGTGGACCATCTGATGTGTCCCGAGCTCGCCGCCTCCGACACGGTGGTGACCAACGCGCGCGGTGTCTTCGACCGGCCGATCGCCGAGTACGTGGCCGCTCTGGTCCTCGCCATGGCGAAGGACCTTCCGCGGACCTGGGACCTCCAGCGCCGGCACGAATGGCGGCACCGGGAGTCGCAGCGGGTGGCCGGGACCCGCGCCTGTGTGGTGGGGTCGGGGCCGATCGGGCGGGCGATCGTGCGCACGCTCAAGGCGCTCGGTGTCACCACGGCACTGGTGGGACGCGTCCCGCGCACCGGGATCCACGGGCCCGAGGAACTGGACCGGCTGATGGCGCGCGCCGACTGGGTGGTGTCCGCGGCGCCGCTCACCACGGAGACACGCGGCATGTTCGACGCCCGGCGCTTCGGGATGATGCAGCCCTCGGCCCGCTTCATCAATGTCGGGCGCGGTCGGCTCGTCGTCGAGGAGGCGCTCGCCGAGGCGCTGTCGAAGCGGTGGATCGCGGGCGCGGCCCTCGATGTCTTCCAGCACGAACCGCTCGGCCACGACAGCCCGTTGTGGGACGTCCCGGGTCTGATCGTGTCGCCGCACATGAGCGGGGACACGGTCGGCTGGCGGGACGAACTGGGTGAGCAGTTCGTGGAGTTGTACGAGCGCTGGGCCGCGGGCAGGCCGCTGTCGAACGTGGTCGACAAGCAGCGCGGGTACGTGCCGGGACACTGAACCGCCCCGGAGGGACCACGCCGGGAGGGACGGTCCGGAACCGGCCGAGCGATGCCGTACAACTCCTCGACCGCGGGCGCAAGGACGAATCCGGACCGCATACATCGCATGGTCCCGGGTAGCCGCGCCGCCATGGCTCCACCACTTGGGAAAGCATGTGCGAATGCAACAGGACACGACAGACCGCCGTCCGGGACGACCCGCCGGTCGCTGCTCGCGGGAGTCGCGGCGCTCGGGGCGCTCGGCGCCGCCGGCTGCAGTCGCGTGGCCACGGCGGCGTCGACGGACGGCGGTGATCTCCTCGACCGGCTGAGGGCGCAGGGCGTCGTCCGGCTCGGCATCGCGGGCGAGATCCCCTTCGGCTACATCGACCGGGACGGCCGGCTCACCGGAGAGGCGCCGGAACTCGCCAAGGCCGTGTTCAAGCGGCTGGGAGTCGACCGCGTCCAGCCGGTGCCGACCGAGTTCGGTTCCCTCATACCCGGGCTGGACTCGCAGCAGTTCGACGTCGTCTCCGCGGGGATGTACATCAATGCGGAGCGCTGCGAGCAGGTCATCTTCGCCGACCCCGACTATCAGATGCTCGACGCGTTCATCGTGCGCAAGGGCAATCCGAAGGGGCTGCGGGACTACCGGGACGTCGTGGCGAAGAAGGCCACCTTCGCGACCGGGACCGGCTACGCGGAGATCCAGTACGCCGTCGAGGCCGGGTACGAGGAGAGCGACATCCTGATCGTGCCCGACCAGGTGGCCGGGCTGAACGCGGTCGAGGCGGGGCGCGCCGACGTCTTCGCGGGGACGGCGCTGACCGTCCGCGAGGTGGTGCGGAACTCCGCGAAGACCGAGAGCACCAGGCCCTTCGCACCGCTGGTCAAAGGCAAGCCGCACGTCGACGGCGGCGGTTTCGCCTTCCGTTCGCCGGAGACGCGGCTGCGGGACGCCTTCAACGCCGAGCTGCGGAAGATGAAGGAGAGCGGCGAACTCTTCCGCATCCTGCGGCCGTTCGGCTTCACCAAGGCCGAGATGACCGACATGACCGCGAAGGAGCTGTGCCGCGGATGACATCGGGACTCTGGAAACTCGTCCTCGAAGGGATCTGGGTCACCATCCAACTGCTGTTCCTCAGCGCACTGTTGGCCGGAGCCATGTCCTTCCTGGCAGGAATCGCCCGCACCTCGCGGTCATGGATCGTCCGCTTCCTCGCGGGCTTCTACACCGAGGTGTTCCGCGGCACCTCCGCGCTGATCATGATCTTCTGGGTGTACTTCGTGCTGCCGCTCGCCTTCGGCTGGCAGCTCGTCCCGCTGTGGGCGGGCACGCTGGCGCTCGGGCTGACGTACGGGGCGTACGGATCGGAGATCGTGCGCGGCGCGCTGACCGCGGTCGACCCGGCGCAGCGCGAGGGCGGGATCGCGCTCAGCTTCACGCCCTGGCAGCGGATGCGGCTGATCCTGCTGCCGCAGGCGGTGCCGGAGATGATCCCGCCCTTCTCCAACCTGCTGGTCGAACTGCTCAAGGGCACGGCGCTCGTCTCCGTGATGGGCATGGGCGATCTGACCTTCAGCGCCAACCTGGTGCGGCTCGCCCTCCAGCAGAGCGCGGAGGTCTACACGTACGTCCTGCTCATCTACTTCGTCATCGCCTTCCTGCTCACCCGGCTGATGCGCGGCCTGGAGAAGCGGCTCAAGGCCGGGGTCGGCAGGACGTCGGACAGCATGCCGGCCCGCGAGGCGAAGCGGACCGCGACGGCCGGCGCGGGCGCCGGCGCGGCCGCGGGCGGAGGTGCCTCATGAGCGGCACACCCTTCATGGAGACGACGATCGGTGGTGCCGCGTGACCTGGGACTGGAACGCCGTCGGCGACTTCATGCCGCACTTCCGGGACGGTCTGCTGGTCACGCTTCAGGCGCTGGCCCTCGGCTCGGTGATCTCGTTCGCCCTCGGCCTGGTGTGGGCGCTGCTGATGCGGACGCCGACACGCTGGGTGCGCTGGCCGGTCGGGGTGGCCACCGAGTTCGTGCGCGACACCCCGTTGCTGGTGCAGCTCTTCTTCCTCTTCTACGTGCTGCCCGAGTGGAACATCACGTTCTCCGCGCTGACCACCGGTGTGATCGCGATCGGGCTGCACTACTCGACGTACACGATGCAGGTCTACCGGGCCGGCATCGAGGGCGTGCCCGCCGGACAGTGGGAGGCGGCCACGGCGCTCGGCCTGCCCGCGCGGCGCACCTGGACGGCGGTGATCCTGCCGCAGGCGGTCCGCCGTGTGGTGCCGGCGCTCGGCAACTACGTCATCGCGATGCTCAAGGACACCCCGCTGCTCATGACGATCACCGTGCTGGAGATGCTCGGCGAGGCGCGGCTGTACTCGCAGCAGCACTTCCAGTTCACGGAGCCGCTCACGGTCATCGGTGTGGCCTTCATCCTCATTTCCTACCCGGCTTCCCTGCTGCTGCGAGCCCTGGAGCGACGCCTTGTCCGCTGAGACGAACACCGGAACCAGCCCCCTGGACGACCTCGCCAATCCCCCGGTGGACGGCAGCGAGCTGATCCGCTTCGACAAGGTCACCAAGCGCTTCGGGGACAACACCGTCCTCGACGACCTCGACTTCCGCGTCGACTCCGGCAAGCACGTCACGCTGATCGGCCCGTCCGGTTCCGGCAAGACGACGATCCTGCGGCTGCTGATGACCCTGACCCGGCCGGACGAGGGCACGATCACGGTCGCCGGGGACCGGCTCTTCCCCGCACAGGGGAAGCAGGTCCGCGAGGTCCGCAAGAAGATCGGAATGGTCTTCCAGCAGTTCAACCTGTTCCCGAACATGAGCGTGCTCAGAAACGTCACCGAGGCACCCGTGACCGTCCTCGGCCTGTCCCGGGACGAGGCCGAGGAACGGGCCCGCGGACTGCTGGACCTGGTCGGTCTCGCGGACAAGTGCGACGCGCGGCCGGGCCGGCTGTCCGGCGGCCAGCAGCAGCGCGTGGCCATCGCCCGCGCGCTGGCGATGCGCCCGCAGGTGCTGCTCCTGGACGAGGTGACGTCCGCGCTCGATCCCGAACTGGTCGCGGGCGTCCTCGACGTCCTGAGCGACATCGCCCACACCACGGACATCACGATGCTCTGTGTGACCCACGAGATGAATTTCGCCAGGGACATCTCGGACCAGGTGCTGATGTTCGATTCCGGTCATGTCATCGAATCCGGCACGCCGGAGCAGATCTTCAGCGACCCGGAGCACGAACGGACCAGGGAATTCCTCGGCGCGGTCCTCTGAGGTCGGGGAGCGACCGACGGGCGGCTGGGGAGCGCGGCCGGCAAGGCACGAGGTCCCGCGAGTGGGGCATGCCCGAAGTGCCATGCCTTTGGCATATGCCAGGGTGGTGCGCTCCTGCTGAGAGGCATGGAGCGCACCACCAATGTCGTCAACGGACCGCCACAGATGGCGCCTTGACCGTTATCGTGTAGTGAGCCCAGGTGTCCGGCCCGACGTCATTTTTGAGCCGGGCCATGAAGCGCAGGGGGAAACCGTGGCGCTGATGAACGAGCCGACCGTGCCGTACAACTCGGCCCAGGACGCCCTGCGCGTCCTGGAGACGCTGTCGCGGCACACCACCGGTGTCACCACGACCGAACTCGCCCGCCGGGCCGGCCTCGGCGCCGACCGGCTGACCGCTCTGCTGCGCATGCTGCGCAGGGAGGACTACGTCGAGCAGGTCACGGACGGCGCGTACGTCACCGGCGCCGCCCTCGGCCGTCTCGGTTCCGCCCACGGCCGCGAGCAGGCGCTGCGCGACACACTCCAGCAGACGATCGACCGGCTCCGCGACTCGGTCGGCGCCGCGATCTACATCAGCCGCTACATCGACGGCGAGGTGCACGTCACCCAGTACGCGGAGAGCCCGACCACTCCCGCGGTCAACGAATGGGTCGACTTCCGCTCCTCCGCCCACGCCAGCGCGGTCGGCAAGAGCCTTCTCGGCCAGCTCGACCACAACGGCCGCCGCGACCACCTCGCCCGCCACAAGATGGCCCGGCTCACCTCGCGGACCATCACCAGCGAGCGGCTCCTGCTGTCCCGCCTCGACTCCCAGCCGGCCACCGTGCCCGTGCTCGACCTCCAGGAGTACGCGATCGGCACGGTCTGCGCGGCCGTCCCGATCACCGCAGGCTCCTCCGTCGGCTGCCTCGCCCTCTCGCTCCCGGTCGAACACGCCCACCGGCTCCGCCGCGCCGCGGACACCCTGAACCGCGGCGCGACCCCGGTGCTGCTGTCCCTCGCGATCTGACGGCCGCCACCGCACCGGGCCCGCGCACAGCTCGTACGGGCCCGCACGAGTGGTCGGCGCGCGTGGTCCGCGCGGCTGGTCGGAAACACCCGCGCGGACCAGGTAGTATTTCCTTCGTCGCCGACCGCAGAAGCGGAAGGCGGGAGTCATGCGCCGCTAGCTCAGTTGGTTAGAGCAGCTGACTCTTAATCAGCGGGTCCGGGGTTCGAGTCCCTGGCGGCGCACCTTGGTGAAGGCCCTCCACATCAGTGGGGGGCCTTCACGCGTCTCCGGGAGCCTCAGACGCCCGTGCTCATCCCCCGGACGGCCCCGCCGTGACGAACTCCGTCAGCACCCGCGCCAGCAGTTCCGGATCCCGTGCCCCGCACAGTTCGCGCGCCGAGTGCATCGACAGCCCGGCCACCCCCACATCGACCGTCGTCACACCGAGACGGGCCCCGATGACCGGACCGATCGACGTCCCGCACGGCATCGCGTTGTTCGAGACGAACGGCTGATACGGCACCCCGGCCCGTTCGCAGGCCGCGGCGAAGGCGGCGACCCCGACACCGTCGCTGGCGTACCGCTGATTGACGTTGACCTTGATCACGGGACCGCCGTTGGGCAGCGGACGGTGGTCCGGGTCGTGCCGTTCGGCGTAGTTGGGGTGGACCGCGTGGGTCATGTCGGAGGAGACGCACAGGGCACCGGCGAGGGCACGGTCGAAGTCCTCCCGGCCGCCGCCCCGCGCGGTCACGGAGCGGCCGAGCACCCGCTCCAGGAAGGGGCTCTCGGCTCCGGACTCCGATCCGTTGCCGACCTCCTCGTGGTCGAAGGCGGCGAGCACCGGTATGGAGGCGGGCGGCCGTTCCGAGCCGGCCGCCGCGACCAGGGCGGTGACACCCGCGTGCACCGAGATCTGGTTGTCGAGGCGTGGCGCGACGATGAACTCCTCGTCCGCGCCCAGATATCCCGGCCGCTGGATGTCGTGCAGCATGAGGTCCCAGCCGAGGACCTCCGAGGCGTCGGCGCCCGCCTCGTCCGCGACCCGGCCGAGCAGCGCGCCGGGCGCGGAGCCGCCGAGCCCCCACAGCGGGGTCATGTGCCGCTGCCGGTCCAGGGCGAGCCCCTCGTTCACGGTCCGGTCGAGGTGGATGGCGAGCTGCGGCACCCGCAGCAGCGGCTTGTCGACGCGGACCAGCCGGGTCGAACCGTCACGCAGGACCAGCCGCCCCGAGACGCCGAGGTCCCGGTCGAGCCAGGTGTTGAGCGGCAACGCGCCGTAGATCTCCACGGCGATCTGCCGCCACCCCGCCGAGCCGGTGTCCGGCGTGGGCTTCACCCGCAGGTTCGGCGAGTCGGTGTGCGTGCCGACGATCCGAAACGGGGTGGCGGCGGGGGCGCCCGGCGGGACGTACCAGGCGACGAGTGCTCCCCCGCGTACGACATAGCGGCCTCCCTCGGCACCGGCCGTCCACTCGTCCCGCTCCCGCACCTCCGCGAAACCCGCCTTCTCCAGGCGCTGCGCCGCGCTCGCCACCACGTGGTACGGCGAGGGGCTGGCTCTGACGAACCCGAGCAGGTCGTCGTTGTGTCCGCGGTCGAGCGGGTCATGCGTGGGGGACATGATGGCCTTTCGGGTGCCGTCGAGGGAGTGGGGGTGGCGGAGCGTCGGACCGGCCGGTGGGGCACACGGGCCGGCTGGGGCGGCGGTCCTCCCGGGGGCGGCCTGGGGCGCGGGGGCATGACACGTCCCCGGCCGGCTCCGGGCCCCGGCACCGGCGACACCACCGGCGTCCCCGGCACGGACGTGAGCCGGGGCGGCATCGCCCCGCGGCTGACGAGTCCGCGACCCGGATCAGGCAACGCAACGCCCTTCTTCCCTCGGCTCGGGCCCGTGGCGCACAGGCCCCTCGGCACACGTGCCCGGATATCCTCCCCGCGGAAAGCGGCCGGGATGCCTCGTGTCGCCACCGTTCACAAGACACCGCCGGGCGTCACGGCCCTCGCGGACCATCCGGGACGGACGCCCCCGTGCCCCCGGACCATCCGGGACGACGGTCACCCCTCCGCCGGACCACCCGGGACGAAGGTCACCGGCCCCGGACCTGTACGAGTACCAGGCCCGGGACGAGGCCCGCTCGTGCGCCGCTGGAGCCCAGGTCCCGATCCGTCCCGGCGGCTATCGCGTCAGCAGTTCCTCCCGGCCGTGCGCCCGGTACCGGGCCACCAGGCCGTCCACGTCCGCCGCCGTGAGTCTCCGGTACCCCGGTTCGCCCGGCGGCCGCCACCACACCGGGTCGGCACAGCGGAAGCCCTCGCGCCGCAGCGCCACCCGGTGGATCTTGTTGGTGGCGGTGACGGGCATCCGTTCCACGATCCGCAGGAACCGGGGTGCCATCTTCGTGCCCAGATCCGGCTGGGCGAGCAGGAACGCGATGAAGGGCGAGGGACCGAAACGGGCGCCCTCCTTCAGGGCCAGGGCCGCCATCACCTGGTCGCCCGCCACCGGATCCGGTACCGCGTAGACCGCGACGGCGGCGGCGTCCTCGTACCGCGCGAGGATGTTCTCGATCATCGCGGCGGCGAGGTTCTCGCTGTCGACGCGCAGCCGGTCGTCGGCCCGTCCGGCGAAGTAGAGGAAGCCGTCAGCGTCGCGGTAGAAGAGGTCACCGGTCCAGTACCAGCCCTCTCCCGCCCCGCCGTTCCCCTCCTCCGCCTTCCGTTCCCCGCCGTTCCCCTCCCCCGGTGCGGGCGGCGCTCCCCGGCGCCGGGCCGCCTCGGCCTCGGGATTGCGCCAGTACCCCTCGAAGAGACTGGCGCCCCGGTTCACCAACTCCCCTATCGCGTCGCCTCCGTTGAGCAGACGCCCGTCCTCGGCGAAGACGGCCGGCGGGCACTCGCGCCGGGTGTCCGGGTCGATCACCGCGAGGTCGTCCGCGGGCGCCGCCCGGCCGATCGCCCCGGCCGGGGTGCCGGGCGTGCGCTGGACGGCGGCGCCGCCCTCGGAGGACCCGTAGCCCTCCACGAGCCGAGCTCCGAAGCGCTTCTCGAAGGCGGCCGCGTCGACCGCCCCGGCCTCCGTCCCGAATCCCAGGCGCAGCGGGTTGTCGCGGTCGTCGGGGCGGGCGGGCGTGGCCAGGAGGTACTGCACGGCACGGCCGACGTAGGTGAAGTACGTGGCCCCACAGGCCCGTACGTCAGGCAGGAACCCGGAGGCCGAGAAGCGGCGCCGCAGCGCGATCCCCGCACCGGCCGCCAGCGCGGGGGCCCAGTCGGCGATCACGGCGTTGCCGTGGAACATCGGCATGCAGATGTAGTGGGTGTCGTCCGCGCGCACCCCGAAGTGGCCGGCGAGCGAGCGGCCGGCTGCCGCGATCCTGCCCTGGGTGCAGATCGCGGCCTTGGGCGCGCCGGTCGAACCGGACGTGAAGAGCAGCAGGAAGCGGCTGTCCGGGCTCGCCCCGCCCTCGTCCGGCTTCGCGCCCTCGTACTCCTTCAGAAGCTCGGCGTAGGCGTCCGTGCCGGTCACCAGGACCCGCACGTCAGGGAGTTCGAGTCCGTCGAGGAGCGGCAGGTGGGCCCGCTCGGTGACGAGCACCCGGCACTCGGTGTGCAGGATGTCCCGGGCCAGTTCGGGTCCGCGCCGGGTCGGGTTGATCCCCGCGACGGCGGCACCGGCGAGAGCGGCCGCCCCCAGCCACAGGGGGTATTCGGGGGTGTTGTCGAGCAGCACCCCCACGTGCGGCTCCGCGCCGGACGGCAGCAGCTCGGCGAACAGTGCCGCGCGGGCCGCCGCTCCCGCCGCGACCTGGTGATGACTGACGACCCGGCCCTCGAACCACAGCCCCGGCCGGTGGTCGCCCCACCGCTCCCGCACGAGTTCACCGACGGTGCGCCTGCTGGATCCCATGAGCCGTACCGTAATTGACGGTCCGTCAGATGAGGAGGGTCGTGCACGCCCTCCGGCCCCCGGCCCCGCGCCGTCCGGCCCCGCCCGCGCCGTCCGGGCCCCGGCCGGCACCGTGACTCACGGCGGCAGGCGCCCGGCAGGCACCGCGACCGGCACTACACCCCGCCGAACAACCCGTCGATGCCCGAGGCCACCTGGTGGTAGGTGACCATGAAGCCGATGCAGCCGCTGACGATCAGACCGAAGAACACCAGCAGGCCGAAGGTGCCCACGGCCGCCCTGGTCTGGCTCGGCGGCTGCGCCGTCGCCTTCTCCGGCTGCGAGGCGGTGTAGTACACGAGGACGATGTCCCCTTCGACGACCGTCGCGCGGCCGTTGGCCTCCTTGAAGCGGACCACGACGCCCTCACGCGTCGTGAACTCGTAGACGTGGTGCAGGGTCGTGGTGACGGAGGTGTCGTTGCCGCCCCCGCTGACCGTCGTGTACGAGCGCAGACAGCGCGCCTCCGCGGTCAGTCCGCTGCTCCAGGCGCTGCGCAGTTCCAGCGAGCGGCGCACGATTCTGGCCGCCGCCAGCAGCACCACGGCGATGATCAGGCTGGGTATGGCATAGAAGATCACACTCATGACGGTCCCCCGGTGGTCGATGTGGTTCCCCGCACGCCGACTTGGTCGAGTCGACGTGCGGGGAACATACCCGCACCGGTGGCCCTCGCGCCTCAGATAAGGCTCAGAACTCGGGCGCCCGGGGATGGCAACCCGGGTGTCCGGGGCTCAGAACGTGACGTCCGCGCAGGAGTAGAACGCGTTCGTCGTGTCGGCGACCGTCCACACCCCGAGGACGACGTGGTGCCCTGTCCTGCCGCTGGGCAGCGTGCCGGTGTGCGTGAGCGTGGACGGGGGGCGCTGTCCGTTGTAGGGGACCGTCAGGAACGGGGTGGTCTCCAGGTCCGCGCGGGTCAGCGCGTGGTTCTGGTTCCAGCCGGTCTTGGTGATGAAGTACTTGAAGTCGGTGGTCGCGTGCATGGCGGTGAACTGCCAGCGGAACGTGTAGGTCTGGCCCGCGGTGACCTTGGTCGTCGGCCAGGCCGTGCCCGCTGGGGTCTTCGGCTGGTCGAGCTGGCCGAAGTTGGTGTGGCCGGCGGAGCAGATCCGCCCGTCGGCCGGGCCCGCCGCCGGGAAGCCCTTGAGGCCCTCGACGCTCTGCGGCTCCCATTGGATGTCACCGCAGTTGGCCACGATGCCGCCGTTCGCGGCGCACATCTTCTGCCTGCTGAGGGGCTGGTCGGTGTAGCCGTGGGCGCTGGCTCCGCCGGTGGAGAGCACGAAGGTGCCTGCCGTCGCGAGGCCGAGCGCCGCCGCGTACATCTTGGCCTTCCGGCCGGTACGGGGCCGGCCGGCGCGGAAGTGGTTCGTCCGTGTGCGCATACTGCCGCTCCTGGAGGACGTGGGGGATGTTCCCGTGAGCTGTGCGCGCGATTTCAGGTCTAGACCAAGTGTCAGATTATTGCGGGTAGTTGAACATGTCCATACCAATAGCGAACCTGCCGGCCCCGCCCGGCCGCCTACGAGGAGACCTCCCCGCGCCCCGTGCAGAACGCCACCGTCAAGTCCTTCACCAACGCCTTGCGCTCGTAGTCGTCCAGTTCGACCAGCCCGCGCAGGGTCAGCCGGGTCACCGTGTCCTCGACCGAGTCGACGACCGAGCCCAGCACGCTGTCGCGGTGCTGGGCGTCCAGGGCCGCGATCCGCCGGCGCTGCATCACCGCGGCGATCTCCGGCGCGTACGCGATCCGGGTCGGCTGCGCGGAGAACACCTCCAGGCCGACGGGAGCCGTGTCCGCGGCCACCATCCGGGTCAGCGCCTCGCCGACCGCGTCCGTGTTGCGCAGGGTCAGATCCCTGATCACGGCGGGCGGCAGCTCGGCCGGAAGCTGCGAGAGCACCCGCGACAGGGCCGCCTCCACGCATTCGCGCAGATACGTCCGGTGGTCGTCGACCGCGAGCGTGGCCCGCGCGGTGTCCTTGACGCGCCACACGACGAGCACGACGACCCGCAGCTCGATCCCGTTCGCGTCGACCACGGACATCGGCTCGCTGCGCCAGTGCCGCAGCCGTACGTCGACCCGGCGGCGCAGCACCAGCGGGTTGACCCACATCAGACCCGTGCGCCGGACCGTGCCGCGATAGCGCCCGAACAGGCCGAGCACCCAGGCCCGCCCGGTCCGGCCCCGGGCGAGACCGCCGAAGCCGAACAGAGCGACCGCGCCCGCACCGGCGTACGCGGCCCACTGCGCCGGCCCGAGTCCGGTGCCCGCGTGCCCGTGGAGCTCCAGCGCCGCCAGCACGGAGGGCGGCAGGAGACCCGCCCACCAGGTGGTGAGGGCACATCCGGCCACACCACAGGCCCCGGCCAGCACACCCGCCGCTCCGGGCAGCACGCGTGCGGGCCGTTCGACCAGCTCGGGGTCGGCCTCCGGCACCGGGCGCGGAGGGCGGCCGGGCGCGGGCCGCCGGATCCTCGGCTGCTCCCCCGTGCCGCGCCGGCGGCCCACGACGGCGGGCGCGAGCGGCACGGACACCGGGTCGGGGTCGTCGCGGAAGAGCAGGTGGACGGGGATCTCGGTGGTGACCTCGTTGTGGATGAGCCGGGCGGACCGGTGACCACCGCCGCCCTCGGCCGCGCTCTCGGACCGGTGACCGCCGCCCCCGGCCACCGCGTCGGACCGGTCGCCGCCCCCCTCGGCCGCAGTGTCGGACCGGTCACCGCAGCCACCCCCGGCCGCCGTGTCGGGCCGGGGTTCCGCCGGAGCCGCCCCCTCGGACTCCGGGGTGTCTGACGTCGTCGTACTCATAGCTGCCTCCATGCCTCCGCGCCTGGAAGTGTGTTCACGAGCCGTGGGGAACCCGGCCGCTCAGGAGAAGAGCCGCCGCCAGGTCTCCGGTCCCGGATAGCCGTCCGCCGCCCCGCCGCGCCAGCCCTGGGCCCGCTGGAACGCCTCGACGTTGCGCCGGTCCGCCTCGCCCCAGCGCGGCCCGGGACCGGACGTGTAGTACGTGCCGAAACCCTTCTTGACGAGCTGCTTTCCCAGCGCGGTCACCTGGGCGTCGTTCGCTCCGGGCCGGAACACCGCACGTCCCGGATAGCCGGGCACGGTGCCCGTGGAACCCGGTCCGGCCGTCACGGCGGGGATGTTCCTGCCCTGCTTGCCGACCAGGTACGACCAGGTCCTCGGCCCCGGCAGCCCGTCCGCGTCGGCTCCCTTCCAGCCCTGCGCCCGCTGGAACGCCTGCGTGGCCCGCCGGTCCGCGGCCGACCAGCGCGGCCCCGGTCCCTTCGTGTAGAAGCGGCGCCCGCCCCGGTCCACCAGGAGCCGGCCGAGCTGGGTGACGTACGCGTTGTCCGCGCCGGTCCCGAAGTACGCGGCCCCCGGAAAGCGGGTCGACGTGGACGGCGGCGGACCGCCCGCGCCCTCCGTGATCCCCCGGTAGCGGTAGGGCACGTAGCGGTCCGAGTTCGTCCAGTACGCGTACGGGGTGGACTGCCTCCTGGCGTGCGGCGGGGCCTGCTCGTAGGCGACGTACTGCGTGTGCGTGTAGTCCGTCCAGCCGCCGAAGACGACGACGTGCGAGCCCTTCTCCGGGTTGTCGGGGTTGTGGAAGAGCAGGATGTCGCCCGGCTGGAGCCGGTCCCGGGTGATCCGCACTCCGAAGCTGCCGAGACTGCCCGTCCATTCGTTGCCCGCCAGGTTCCAGGCCATCGACACGAAGCCGGAGCAGTCCTGCCGGTATCCGTCCCGCCAGTAGTCGTCCATGTTGTACGGCACCTGCGCGTCGATCCAGGTCCTGGCCCGGCTGATGATCGCGGCCCGCGTGGTGGTGGGCCCCCGGACCGCCTTGCCCGGCCTGACGGGCAGCGCGGGCTTCCCCGCCGGGCCGTGCAGCGGCGCCCGGTGCCCCTGCGGGGTCTCGACGTCCCCGTCGGCCGGGGGAAGACCGGGCCGGGCGGGCGCGTGCACGGCCGCGACCGCCGGCACCGCGCCGAGGACGGCTCCCGCGGAGACGGCCAGCGCGAGCGCCATGGGGGTTCGCGCCACCCCCGCGCGGGCGAGGACATGGGCGCGGGCCGCCGGATGGCCCAGCGGTCCGGACGGCCCGAGCCGTGAGGAGAGGGGCAGCACACGCCGCCAGTGAACACATCCGGGGCAATCGCAGTCACTCGCGGGATCGACTTCCTCGAACACCGGAGTCTTCATGTGGCGCCCCTCGCACTCCAGATTGAAATGTCGCAATTCTGCACGTTCGTCAGTTTCTCAACTGGCATCCGCGGCCGCACGCTGACGGTCCGAATGATGTACGGGAGCGCCCCGACCTGCCCCGCAGCCGCACACCCGGTCGGGAGCACCCTCGCGGGTCGGGTAGAGTTTTCCCGTCAGCAGGCGCCGCTAGCTCAGTTGGTTAGAGCAGCTGACTCTTAATCAGCGGGTCCGGGGTTCGAGTCCCTGGCGGCGCACCGACCGGAGGGCCTCCTCGTGATGAACGAGGGGGCCCTTCGTCATGCCCGGATCGTCCTGCCCGGACGCCGTCCTCCGGGGTGCTCGCCGAAGGTGTCCGCCAAAGCCGCTCGCCGGAGCCGCCCCCGTTCCGGACTTGGCGTCAAACAGTCTAGGAACGGTGGCGCTCATCCGTTCTAGGGTGGCCTCAGGTGGGCTCGACATCAGGTCGGCCGCTCCGGCCCGACCGCGTCACTCCGGTGGGCGGGCCCCGGACCTCCCGTGCCGACGCCGGGCTACTCCCGCAGCCCGTGCGCGTGCGGTCGAGGACCAGCCCGGTCGGCGGCTTCGGGGGGAAACCAGCCGTCGACCGGGCCCGGTACCGCCCCGTCGCGGCCCCGGCCGAGCACCAGCCGCCTCACCCCCGGCCCCGCCCGGCGCCCTCCGCCCTACAACCCGCTCCCCGTGAGATAAGCCGAGACGACCACGTTCGCCGTGTAGCTGCCGTCGGCACGGTCGAAGGTCCCGCCGCAGGTGATCAGCCGCAGCTCGGCCCGCCCCGCCTCCCGTACCCCGTAGGCCTGTCGGGCGTCGAAGTGGTCGCGCGGCAGCACCTGGACGTCGTCCACGGTGAACTCGGCGACCGTCCCGTCGTCGCGCGTGACCCGGACGGTGTCGCCGGGCTTGACGGTGCTGAGCCGGTAGAAGACCGCGGGCCGGGTCTCGGTGTCGACGTGGCCGACCATGAGCGCCGTCCCGGCGGCCCCCGGCCTCGCCCCCGCCGCGTACCAGCCGACGACACCCGGCTGGTCGAACGGCGGCGGATCGATGGCGCCCCGGCCGTCGAGCCCACGGGCCACGACGGGGGCCTGCACCCCCATCGAGGGAATGTCGACGCGCTGCGGCCGGGCGCTGCCGAGGGGCTTGAGCGCGGGAGGCAGCCGCACCTCAGGCGGCCGGCCGACGGCCGCGATGTCCCCCGTCGTCGGTGCCGACGTCCCCAGCCGCACATCCGTCACCTCGCGGCCCCACAGCCACAGCCCGAGCAGCAGGACCAGCCAGGCCACACCGGTCAGCAGACGTCCGGTGCCGGGGGAACGCTCCCGTTCGGCCATGTCAGTCGCGGCCGTCGTCGTCCCGGCGCGCGCTGCGGATCGCCACGGCGATCGCGGCCGCGCTCGCGAGGACCAGGCCGACCACGGCCTGCCGGGTGCCGGGTCCGGCCGCGTGGGCGTCGTTGTCCGCCGCGGCGAGCCGGGCGGTTCCGCCGCCGCCCGCGTTCACGGGCGCGACCGGCGAGGCGGGCGTGCCGACGCTCGGGGAGGAGTCGGGTGCCGGGACGGTGAGAGTGCCCTTGACCCGGTCGCGGTGGCCGTCGCAGTCGACCCGGATGCCGTAGCTGCCGGGGCGCAGTGCGGTACGGACGCGGGTGTCACCGACGAGTCCGCCGCCGCCCCCGCCGGTCAGCCGCGCGTCCGAGACGAACGCGGCCGACACCGCGGTGCCCGTGCGCCCCGCGCAGCCCATGGCCCGCAGCCGGATGTCGCTGCCGGCGGCCGGGGACGCCGGGTTCACGGACACACCGGCCGGTCCCGTGTCGGCCGCGTACGCGGCGGGAACGAAGCCGGCCGCGACCACCGCCCCGGCGCAGAGAGTGAGACGCATTGAGCGCATCGTGAAACCTCCAGACACCTGGAGACTCCCCCTCCGGGCGGCGGCCCGCATCTTCACGGAGGGCCGGCGACCGGGGCTCCGGCGGGCCGGGGTCAGGAGGGGTCGATCTCC
>NZ_JBSFZS010000018.1:0-92486 GCF_053600395.1 Streptomyces sp. NPDC005070
CGCTCCCGGCTCCGCCGCAGGCGCCGCTCCTGCCTTCGGCCCGCTCCGCCCGCGCTGCGCCGACGCGCGCCCACGAGGCCGACGCCGGGTTATAAGTCGATCACTGTAGAGAGGCAGCCACGGTCAGAACAGCCTCCGGCGGGGGCGCTCAGGCTCCGAGATGGGGGGCACCGTTCGCGAGTGCCGGCGGACAGTGGCGTGCGTGGGGTGCTCCCATCCCGTCTGCCATCGACCCAGGCAGAGCCGAGCAGACGCGGCCCATGGCGTCCAGGTCGTTCGTACAGTGGCGCGCTCCACCTGGACGCCATGAACCACGCCCGCTCCACGGTGTGTGGGCCGACGGCAGACGGGACGAGAGCTGGGGAAGGCGGTGGGTTGAGGAAGAGGAGGGCGATCAGGCGGTGGCAAGCCTGATGCGCGGACGAACGCAGAGGATCGCCTGCTACCGCGCCATCAGCGCGTCAAGGTCACCAGTCCGAGGATCACCAACGCGACTCCCATGAATCCGAACTGCAGTCTCATGCGTTCAAGGTTCTTCCAGGGCGTCCCCCATCGCGTCCTGTAGCGCGGCGAAAAGGTCACGTCTGCCCAGTCCCACACCCAGACGTCCACACCGCGATAGCCGCAGGCCACCACGATGAAAGCGCCGCCCGCGATCAGTGCGAGCACCCCACGGAGAAGCACGCCGTTCCTCCCCCTGCTCATGACTAGCGTCGCTGTCGCGGCATTGTCGCAGGAGGCGCCGAAGACAATGGGGGCGGTCCCAGGAAGGGCCGAGAGAATGGCCGCGCTCGTCAAGACTGCGTACGACGGCTGACACCAACAAGCACGAACAGCAGCGGTCGGCGCCGGACCTCAGTGGACAATCGACTGTGGCCCAGGCCCGGTTGACCGACATCGACGGTCCCCTGTGATTGACCTGATAAGGATGAGGCCACAGGTCCAAGTCCCGCGGCCGGCCAAGGGAGTCAACTTGACGAGAGTGGTCTGTGGCTTGGCCCGGCGGTTGAGACCCAACCAACCTACGCACCTGTCCAGCCGCGTGTCAGACTGCCGTTCATGACTCATAACCGAAAGGGCAATGCCGCGTAGGCGCCCCTCAGGCCTCCGGGCCGACAGCAGGCGCTTTGCCGCGCATATCCGCTACTCGAAGATCAGTCAGCTTTCCGGCTCAGCTCAGGCACAGATCATTCGGTTGGAACGGACGCGACTCCAACCCGGCCTGGTCAAGCAGGCTCTCTCGATGGACTGCCATCGCGCGGGCACCGAGCAACCAGCTACCTTCACCATTCAGCGGTCGGTGCGGAGTCACCGACTGTTGCCCAGAGCCTGCGGATGAGCGAGATCTGCTGGAACTGGCGATCTGCGCCCTCCCCAAGAAGAGCTCCCGGGAGCTCCGCAGCATCGTGCACGCACTCGATCTCAAGATCCTAGAACGCCCCGACACCGGGTCGTACAGAAACCCACCGCATCGTTGGTGGCAGAGCGCCTTCTGACTGAACCGTGCCCCTCACGTGCCCGATCGCACGGGGAAGCACGGGGAGCAAAGGGCGATCACGGTGTACCGACATGCCGACGGCCCCTGACCGAGTTACCTGGTCAGGGGCCGTTCACCTGCGGTGGGTGTGGGATTTGAACCCACGGTGACTCGCGCCACGACGGTTTTCAAGGTTCATGCCACACTCCAGAGGCTCGGACTCGCGGGCGCACTGACGGGGGACGCATGGAGCAGCGCTGGAGGAGAGTTGGCAACGGCCTGATGAACTGCATATTTGCGGTTTGGATGGGCCACGAGGCTCTCTACGGCGAGGGGTCGCGAAGGATCGGCTCCATCGTCGTGCTGGTTCTGGGCGTGGTGATGGCTGGGGACGCGATCCACGATCGCCTCCGCCCGCGACCGAGGCGGCGCAGGTCGCTGGACAAGCGCGACGCTGGTTGACCACGCTCCGCTGGCCCTGGCCATTGGGTTCGTCAAGACCGCTTGCGGCAGATGACATCAGCGGCTGACACCAACAAGCACGAACAGCGGCGGTCGAGGCCGGACCTCAGAGGCTGATCGGCCGAGGCGCACGGGCGGTTGGCCGACGTTGGTAGACCCCTGTGATCGACCTGACAAGGATGAGGCCACAGGTTCAAGACGCCGTGCCCTTACATCCCGAGCAGTGGCATTTGTAGCCGTGTTCACTACAGTGCGGATCACCACTACGAGGGGGGACAATGCCGGATTACGAGACTCACGCGAGCAGGGCCCAGGAACTTTTGGACACGGTTCATGCCAAGGACTTCCAACGCTCTGGGGCACTCGCCATCGCCGCTGCTCAGGTCCAAGCAATCCTCGCCTTGGCTGCAGCGGTCGACCGCCAGAGTCGCGTCGACGGGGACGAGGCCAGGTGATGGCACGCCCCTCGAGGCGTGCCACTCCCGTGCAAGAACGGACGGGCAAAAGGTGGCCACGGCCCGGATTCGAACCGGGGTTTCTGCGTCGGGGCGAACCCGAGCGCAGGGTCTTAGGCCGCTAGAGGACTCATGGCCAGGCGGAGACTACCAACTCGAAGACAGGCGAGCCCCTTCTGGCATCACGCTGCCACCGGTCAGCGACCGCTTCACTTCGTCCCAGGCGGCCAGCTCCTCCGCCTCGGTACCCCACCACCACCCGAAAGGCGACGAGTCGTCGTACGTCAACTCCTCCCGCCACCGGTCGAGGCTGTCAGCCAGGTGACGGCGGGCGACCGGTCCCGTCTCCGCCTCCCAGCGGGCGAGCCACGGGGCGACCGAGGAACTCGCGATCACGCAGCTCGCGAACACCTCACACGCCGAAGTGGGCGGTGACTTCGTTCTCAGGGTCTGCGTCCACCATGCGTCCAGGAATTCGGTCACTGCCCCAGCCTGCTCGCGGGGCCACCGCGACCAGCCTGCCGCGGCCAGTCCACGGGCCATGAGATCGGGATCGGACTCGCCCTCGGCGAGCACCACGACGAGTTGCGGCAGAACCCGACGGATGATCGCGGGCTGGTCGTCCCAGTGGCGAGGGTCTTTCTGCGCGACCCGGCGGACGAGGTCCGCCGGGAGCGGGACGCTAGGAGTCCGCAACAGCTCGACCTCCCCCTCATCGAAGCACCGACCGCAGCCGGCCTCGTCCGCTCGGGCCGTCATGCCGCCGAAGGTCTTCGCGACCCGCGCTATCGCAGCGACAAGGACACTGTCATCCGGAGAAGTCACCATGCATCCCATCAAGACTCCAGCAGGCTGCCCCAGCCGAAGAGAGCGACGCTACCAGGCAACAACCCGGCCATCAGAGCAGGGCGAACCTTGCCTGACGCGGAACTGGTCGAAACGGGACTCATCGAGTGGGAGCGTATGTATCCGCGGCCGAAGAGGCGGCGCCGGACCGTCTCCCGTCCATCCGAGGCAGACCAGCATTGAAAGCTGGCCGGATGATCGGCGCGGACCAGACGCCCGCCCGTACAGCAGTGCAGTACTGCAACCCCAGCATCTGCCCCTGTCTCTTGACGTCCCTCCAGGACCTCGAAGCGACCGGAATGACCGTCACTGACCCAACTGGCTAGAGCTACGGATCAGGTGTTGTCACCGGTCCGTAGCTCTGCCTTTCGCCGGCGAGCGTAGCCGTCCGGGTCTTGCTTGATAGCCATGACGTTCTCCACCCGGATGTGCACGGGCCCGCAGTGCAGTGCATCGCAGGAGCGGGGAAAGCTGCCGTCGATGAGGGAGACGCCACTGAGGACTACGCCCGCCACCTCATCAACCGCAGTGCACAGGACCGGATGGAACGAGCAGTCTTCATAGATGTCGCCCACCTGAATGCCGTTCGGATTACCGGGGTCTGGCGTCTCGCTCATGGGGCCAACCTGCCACGAAGGACGTCGTCAGCGCTCCCGCGTTCGAGGGGCACCGTCTCAGTTTCCGTCTCATTCAGTGACGATCAGGCCCGTTCGGGGTAAGCCGGAAGCGAGAAACCGCCTGGCGAACAACCGCACACGAACGCAGGTGAACGAGCCCGGACAGAGTCCCGGACGGGACCAACAGGCTTGGAAAGCGTGCACCCTCCATCGGTACGGGACAGAGGTGGTGCGCGGCCGACGCTGGCAGGTCACTGCTTGGCCATCGACGAAGCCCGGCCGTCGGTTAGGTCCCGGACGATTCTCCGGGCCGCCCCCAGACAGGCCGGGGATGCAACCATTCCTTTCAGAGCTGGAACCCCCGGAAGCCGGCCGCGCTCCTGAGACCCTAAAGGCTGGCACTGACAACGGTCTTGTACGTGATCGACCGTTGAGCGGTGCGTGTCTAACCGCGTGACAACGCCGACGGACACCGGCGGACGAGCGCGGACGTCCGCGGACCGTCGGCGCAGGTGAGAAGCACACCGACCCAAGGCAGCGCCCCCGTGCAACTTGCTTCGGGACGAAGCAGTCCTCGTGCCGCAGCCGTGCCGCATCGTGTGGTCAACCACGGTCAATGACGGCTCGCCGCAGTCGAGATGCGCCGTTCACGTGCAAGCACCGCACCGACCCATCTGCCTCGCGGGAGGCGGGGATTGTCTGATGCCCCATTGTGATTCGCGGGTGTACAACCCCGTGCGGATGCTGGCTGTCTGTTAGGCGCTGGAGGGATGATCCTTCGGTGCTTTTCCGTGAGGAGATTGGGGATCAGGTGGGGAAGCAGGTCTGGAGAGTCATCGTGGCCGGTGGTGCGGCGGCGGTGTTCACGGCCGTGGCCGCGGTGCCGGCCGGGGCGGCCGAGGGTGGGGTCTCGTTCTCCCGTGTCCAGGTGAACGGCGGTAAGTCGATTGTGATCGGGGTGTCGAAGGAGGTCGCGGCGCCCACCTCCTTCCGGATGACGACCACTCACAAGTGGAAGTGGCCAGCGGTGTTCCTGTACCGCAGTGGTTCGGGTGATCGGCTGTGGCACGCCATCGAGACGAGCGACTGCATCAAGGTGAGCTCGGGCGTCTGCGACTTCAACGAGACGATGTACTTCGACCCGAGCGTGTGGGACATGCATAACAGCGAGGCCGGGGCCTGGAAAGTCGGGGCCGAGGTGTCCTTCGAGGGCGGCGGTGGTGACACCGACGACAAGGGTCTGACGGTCCTCGTCAAGCGCAACTCCCACCTGACCGTCAACGCCTCGCCCGAACCGGTGTCCAAGGACAAGACCATGACCGTGACCGGAAAGGTCACGCGGGCCAACTGGGAGACCAGGAAGTACGCCTCCTACGGAGGCCGCCTGGTGAGCCTGCAGTTCAAGCCTGCTGGCACCGCCTCCTACACCACGGTGAAGAAGGTGTACGCGAACGGCTCGGGTGATCTCAGGACGACCGTGAAGGCCTCCAAGACGGGTACGTGGCGCTGGGTGTACTACGGCAACACCACCACCGGGGCGTCGACGTCGTCCGGGGACAACGTCGTGGTGAAGTGATGTCCGCGGTGCTGGCGGGCTGGTGGGGGCCGAACCGGCGATAGCGGCTGCGACGGTCAAGGTGTCGGGTCCGCCGCGATCGTGGCGAACCTGACACCTTGCGCTGGCCGACCGCGAGCGAAGAGGTCGTGCCAGGCCCGTGCCAGATCGTGCGGGGAACCATGGGGAACATGAGGGAACCAAGACGGCGGTAGCCAAGAGCCAACGCCGTTTCGCCGCAAGTCAGACAGGTAGCGAACCCCAGATCACCTCAGCTTCCCAAGCTGAGAGTGCGAGTTCGATTCTCGTCACCCGCTCCATATCAAGCCCCCAGGTCGGCGACCCGGGGGTTCTTTGTTGTCCCAGCCCGGCGGCTACGGTCCGTCGCCGCTCGGCGTCGGAGTGTCGATGGAAGTACCGCCGCCTCGGAGGACCGGCCGGCGCGGACCAGCTCAGTGACAGGTCAGAGCGGTGATCGGCCGGTCGGCCTCAAGTCACGGTCGCCGATGATCAGTTGGGGCTGAAGCGGCTGCGATACCTCGCCCGCGGGAAGCGGGGAGGGCGAGACGAGTTTTCCAGGAGCAGCGACCGCACGGTTTTGGTACCGGAGTTGTCCTTCACGGTGGCGGAGGTGGTCAGCTTCTGGATCTCACTGGATCTCGCTGATCCGATCGTGGAGTTCGGGTGCGCAGATGACCCTCCACCTGGGGCATTGGTTGTACGCGCACTTCAGAGCAGCCCAGACCCCGGGCCACCACCTCGGTGACACGCCGGCGCCCTCGCATCGCTAGGTTCTCCGC
The DNA here is from genome assembly GCF_053600395.1 of Streptomyces sp. NPDC005070. Lineage (NCBI taxonomy): Bacteria > Bacillati > Actinomycetota > Actinomycetes > Kitasatosporales > Streptomycetaceae > Streptomyces > Streptomyces sp. NPDC005070. The sequence goes on from NZ_JBSFZS010000018.1 coordinate 6,213, forward strand.
TATCGCGCCTGGGCGAAGGAGCCGGGTCGGCCGGCCGGGGTCTTCGCCGGGGCCGCTATCTGCTTCTTGCCGAAGTAGAGCCAGGCCAGGGTGGCGACGGCCGAGCCGTTGAGCAGGAAGAGCAGCCACAGCAGCTTCGGTACGAAGCGGACGCGGTCCGCGGGGGTGCGGGCGCAGTCGATCAGACCCCACAGCCAGATGGTGGCCGCGAGGGCGATCAGCACGAGGATCGGCAAGTCCATCATGTGCAGCATCCGTCTTCTCCTTGCTCGGGCTCGGGCCTCGGGCTCGGGCTCCGCTCGGGAGCCGCGTTCACCCCCTCATCGGACGAGCCCCTCCGATCGGTTCACGGACGCTTCGACCGATGGGCGACAGCGTTCGGCCCGCACCGGACGCCCCCCTCGACCAGTGCTTTCTCCCGCGTGCCCCTGCCGGACCGCGGCCGACGACACGCTCACACCGGAGGCGCTGTCCGGCACCGGCGTCGACGGCCGCGGCTCACAGCCGGGCGGCGCGTCCCTCATCCCCGGGATCGGCGGCGGGTCAGCCGGTACGGCCATGGACATCGCGCGAGCGCGGGCCGCTGCGCGCGTACGCGTGCGCCACCGTGACCCCGATCAGCAGGAACAGGGCGACCAGCGTCACGGGGACCGCTGCCGTCGGCCAGTGGACGGCACCGGCGGAGGCGGTGGTCAGCAGGAGGGCTGCCGTGGCCGCAGCCGTGGCGAGTCCGGTGACGAGCAGGGCGGCGAAGGCCGTGCGGCCGTCGCGGGGGCGGGCTCCGGCCGGGGAGCCGAGCCGGAGCCGGGCCCAGTCGCGGACCGCTTCCTCCGTCTCGCGTCGGCGTCGTACCGCCGCACGGATCCGGAGGGCGAGGGCGACCGTCGTGCCCGACGCGACGGCGAGGGCGGGGATCCACCACACCTCGGTCACCAGGAACAGGACGGCCGACACCCCGGCGGTGCCCCAGGCGCTCACGCAGGCCCCGGCCGCGTCACGGCGGGAGCGAGGACGGTCGGCGCCCGCGCGCAGGTCGGCGAGCGCCGGGACGTACCAGACGCTGCCGGACACGGTCAGAAGTGCGGCGGGTGGGCCCCGTCGACCGCGGCCGCCCCACCGGCAGCCGTACGGGCCACGTCGACCGTGTCCGCCGCCCCGGCCCTGTCGGCCGCGGAGACCGTGGCGCGCCGTCGCGTCCCCTCCACCGGGTGCATCTGTGCCTCGTCCACCGGACGACTCCCTCCCCTTCTCCACCTGTCCCGCCCACGGCGTACGTCCGCTCAGGGCTCGGCGGGCCGGGAAGCGCGCGCACGGGGGTGGACGCGGTGCCGCTTCCCGGCCGCCGCCTCATGATCAGCTCCGGGGCGAGGGGGTCGGGTAGGGCCGAACAGCCCTCGCGAGGGCCCTGTTCGGAGGGCCCACGGGCCCTCTTCGAACCGCGGGACCGGCGGCCGACGGCACGACGCCGGTTCCCGGGCGCGGGCCTCGGCGACGAGCGTGGATGTCCGCCTCCACCGCCGGTGGCCCCGTCAACTGCCGTTCGGCGCAGGGACGGTGAGGCGCGCGAAGGGGGACGGAGCCGCCCGGGCGGGGGGCGCGGCACGGTGTCCGTCCGGCCCCGAGCCCTGGGCCGTTCGGCCCTATCGGTGCCGGGCGGCGAAGTGATCTTCTGGCCTGGCGGCCGGGTGCCCCCGCCCACGCAACTCCCGTTCCCCCCGTACGGGATGGGCCGGAGCACTCGGTACGCGCCAAGAACGGCTCCGGCCGGTACGGACCGCACCGGCCGAGTGAAGGTTGCCGATGAACAGCCGGTCCTCAGGGAGGCTCCCTTGCGGCGCAGCTTCGTCTCGCTCTTCATGGTGCTGGCGATCGGCGGCACGATCGGCTCACTCGCGTACCCGGTGTTCTACTCGTACCCCCACCGTTTCGACGCGGTGAAGGCCGCCATCGCCGACCCCGGCCCCCTGGTGAGCACGCCCTGGGGACCGCTGAGCGCCGCCGACCGCGACCTCGTCGTACAGGTGGAGCTGGACGGACTGTGGGAGATATCCGCGGGCCGGCAGGCGGTCGAGAAGGCGCCTACGAAGGAGATCAAGGACGCGGGCAGCCAACTGGTGACCGGCCACACCGACCTCGACCAGCGTGTCCGCAAGGTGGCGAAGGACCTCGCCATCACCCTGCCGACCCAGCCGACCTCCGAACAGCAGGGCCGGCTGGCGCAGTTGGCCGCGGCTCAGGACGGCGAGTACCGGCAGCTCTTCGCGAATCTGCTGCGCGAGGAGCACGGCAGGATCTTCCAGCAGCTCGCGCAGGTGCGCAGCAGCACGCGCAACACGCTGGTACGGGACCTGGCCACGGTCGCCGATCGGACCGAGCTCGCCCATATCTCGGCGCTGGAGAGGACCGGGTACGTCGACTTCGACGCCGTCGCGCGGAACGCGACGGCGTCTCCGGCCTCGACCCCGACCGTGCTTCCGGCGCCGTCGTCGCCGTGACTCTCGGCGCGCGCCCCGCACGAGCGTGGCGCGCCGTGCGCCCCGGGAGTCGGGGCAGGCCGGAACGGCTGTTCAGGGTGCGATCGAGCAGTTTCCCCAGGCGGTGGCCAGGGCGTCGGGTATCGCCGGGATGTCACCGCAGCCGTGTGGAGCGACGGGGAATCCGTCGGTCGCGACGTAGACCCAGCCGCCGCCCGAGTCACGGAAGTACTTGGTGACGCTTCCCTCGTCCTGCATGCCCACGAGTTCCGCCTGGGTGGCGCCCGCGAAGGGCTGGAAGCGGGTGGCGGCGTAGCGGACGGTGCCGCACCGGCCGTAGAAGAGGACGTGCGGGACCGGCCCGATGTGTTCGAAGTGGGTGACGTCGTGCCGGTACGTCCGGGTGACGTCGGCCTTCACCGCGTCACCGGCGGTCAGGTTGCGGCAGCCCGCGACGGCGGTGGGCGTGCGGGCGGCCGGGGTGGTGGCCTGTTCCGTGGCCCGCTTCGGGGAGCCGGTGGCCGAGCCGTGCGACGGCGTGCCCGTGACGGCGGGACTCGCCGAGGACGACGTGGCCTCGGTGGCGGGCGCCGACGGTTCGGCCGCTCCGGCCGAAGCGGCCGCGGAGGAACCGGGGGCGCCGGCGGCGGAGCCTGTGCCCGCCGTGTCCTGGCACCCCGTCAGCAGCATGATCCCGCCCGCGAGCGCCAGCGCCGACGTACGTCTGAGACCGGCCATGACCCATCCTCTTCTCGATCGACGAACTCGTGGTCACCCCCTGTGTGACCACGACGGACGGCCCCTGTGCACCGGGCCGTCGGCTCTGCCCCACAGGACAGCAAGCGACCGCCCGGCAGTTGCACAGGGAGGCACGCGGGACGGTCTCGATTCCGCATACGTGCCGTGCGGCCCGTGCCGTCGCCGTGCCGCCCCCGAGAACGGCGGGAACGGCCTCGTCACCGGCGCCGGCACGGGTTCGATTTTCGTCACACCGTCCGGACTCCGCCGCCGTACGGCCCCTGACAGATTCTCTGCCGCCCGAGCCGGCCGATATCTGTAGCAGCGACATGAGAAATCGGCGCCGGGCACGATGAGAATTTCTTGATCGACAGATGGGTCGAGATTTTCCGCGACGCACAATCGACCGCGCCATGCTACTGTCGATAGCAGTTGCAGTTGTGGTTCCCAAAACTTGCGAGCATCCACCCTGTCGTTACCGGGTGGAGTTCTTTTGTGTCTCCGGTAGTTTTCCGGCGGGGCAATCATCACGGCGACGCGGGATCCGCACAGTGTGGATCCCCAGCACCGTCCCGAAGGAGAATTGACATGGCTACTGGCACCGTGAAGTGGTTCAACGCGGAAAAGGGCTTCGGCTTCATCGAGCAGGACGGCGGCGGCCCCGACGTCTTCGCCCACTACTCGAACATCGCCAGCTCCGGCTTCCGTGAGCTCCAGGAAGGCCAGAAGGTGTCCTTCGACATCGCGCAGGGCCAGAAGGGCCCGACGGCGGAGAACATCGTTTCCGTCTGACACCGGCACGCACGGCGAAGCTGGGGCCCGCACCTTGGGGTGCGCCCCAGCTCGCCGCATTTTCGGCACGTGGCGCGGACGTCCCGGCAGAGCGGACGCCCCGGCAGACCACGGCGCGTTCGACCCGACCGCACTTCCGGGTTCCGGGTTCCGGATGACCTTTCCGCCGCGTTTCCCGACCTCCTGCCGCCGACGCCAGGGGTCCACGCCCGGTCGACCGCCCGGCCCACGCCCGATCCGCTCGTGATCCGCTCCTGAGGCCCGCCGGTCCGATCCGGGTCACCCCCGTTCCACGTCCGGACCGTTCCGGCTCGATGCTCGTTCCGGGTCCGCGCCCGATCCGTTTTTCTCACCACCTGCCATTCTCCCTGTTTCCGGGATGCCGCCACTTCCCAGGCATCACATCCCGTGAGAATTCCGTACCGATCAAATTCGTTCGGTACGGAATTACGTTCGGCTCGTTCTCGCAATTCTCTGCGCGGCTCATTCGCTGCGGGAATTCCTTGATACGTGCCCGGTCAAGGAAGGTTCCGCATGAACCGCACACGCACGAACGATCGCTTCCCCCGCACCCGCACCGAAGGCGCCGGCAACCGAAGGAGCGGCAGCCGCTTCGGAGCCGGTTCCACCGGCCGGTCCGGTGCTCCCGGCCGGTCGAAGAGCTACGGACGCCAGCAGAACTCACTGCAGGGCGAGTTCGCACTGCCGGTGACGATCACCCCCGCTCTGCCGGCCGTGGAGGCGTTCGCCGATCTCGGCCTGCCGGACCCCTTGCTGGCGGCGCTCGGCCACGAAGGCGTGTCCGTCCCCTTCCCGATCCAGGCGGCGACCCTGCCGAACACCCTGGCGGGCCGTGACGTACTCGGCCGGGGCCGCACCGGCTCGGGCAAGACCCTGGCCTTCGGCCTCGCGCTGCTGGCCCGTACCGCCGGGCAGCGCGCCGAGCCCCGGCAGCCGCTGGCCCTGGTCCTCGTGCCGACCCGGGAACTGGCCCAGCAGGTCACCGACGCGCTCACCCCGTACGCCCGTTCCCTGCGGCTGCGGACGGCCACCGTGGTCGGCGGGATGTCGATCGGCCGACAGGCCGGTGCCCTGCGCGGCGGGGTCGAAGTCGTCGTCGCGACTCCGGGACGGCTCAAGGACCTCATCGAACGGGGCGACTGCCGGCTGGACCGGGTCGCCATCACCGTCCTCGACGAGGCCGACCAGATGGCCGACATGGGTTTCATGCCCCAGGTCACGGCGCTGCTCGACCAGGTGCGTCCGGAGGGGCAGCGGATGCTCTTCTCCGCCACCCTGGACCGCAACGTCGATCTGCTGGTGCGCCGCTACCTGGCCGACCCGGTGGTCCACTCCGTGGACCCGTCCGCGGGCGCGGTCACGACGATGGAGCACCACGTGCTCCACGTGCACGCCGCGGACAAGCACCGGACGACCACCGAGATCGCGGCACGCGACGGCCGGGTGATCATGTTCCTGGACACCAAGCACGCGGTGGACCGGCTGACCGAGCACCTGCTGAACAGCGGGGTGCGCGCCGCGTCCCTGCACGGCGGCAAGTCCCAGCCGCAGCGCACCCGGACCCTGGATCAGTTCAAGACCGGGCATGTGACGGTCCTGGTGGCGACCAATGTCGCGGCGCGCGGCATCCATGTCGACCAGCTCGACCTCGTGGTCAACGTCGATCCGCCGACCGACCCCAAGGACTATCTGCACCGCGGCGGGCGTACGGCCCGTGCGGGCGAGTCCGGCAGCGTCGTGACCCTGGTGACGCCCAACCAGCGCCGGGACATGAGCCGCCTGATGGCGGCCGCCGGCATCACCCCGCAGACCAGTCAGGTGCGTTCGGGTGAGGAAGAACTGAGCCGCATCACCGGCGCCCAGGCTCCGTCGGGCGTGCCGGTCGTCATTCGCGCGCCGGTGACGGAGCGTCCCCGCCGTGGCACCTCCGCCGCCTCCCGTGGCCGGCGTGGCCGCTCCGGCCAGGGCCGGTCCACCGGTACCGCTGCACGCCGCTCCGCCCAGCAGTAGTCCGGAACCCGACAGCGGCCGTGGGCCGGGCGAGGACCGGGACCCCGCCCGGCAGCCCAGGCCTCCGGCCCGCTCTCCCACCCGCTCCGGAACGCCTCGTCCCTGCTCGGCGGCCCCGCCCCGCTCGGACTCCGAGGACGTCCGCGTGCGTCGCGTACGCCAGAACACCATGAGGGCCCCGCCGGCACAGCCGGCGGGGCCCTCATCGCTGCGTGCCGTGGTATCCCTACGCCTCGAACACGCAAAATCTGTCGTGGCCACAGTAGACATCGGTGGGTGATCTAGTTAGGGTTTTTTACGTAGACATCGTCGTTCCGGCGTACTTCGATACCGGCACGGCAAGCGTTCGATCCAGAGGAAGGACCGAGGAAGCAGGCGCCATCAGGATCGCCCGGCCCGTGACGCATCCCGGTCCGGGTGAGGCAAGAGCCCGGAATGGAAGGTGGTTCCAGGTCACGCGTACACGATCCCCGCTCACCCGCCCGTCCCTCGGGCCCGGTAGCGGAAACAGAACGTCGGCTCCGCAGTAGAGCCGGCAGATGGTGTTCAATTCCCTCGGGGCCCAGGTGCCGTACGGCATCGGGGCCCCTCGACGCGTGCCACAACGAGGTGAAATGACAGCGGACACTCCACTCAGTGGTCGTCTCGACGACGACGACTATCCCGCGTACACGATGGGCAGGGCCGCCGAGATGCTCGGCACGACGCCCGGCTTCCTCCGGGCCATCGGTGAGGCCCGTCTGATCACTCCGCTCCGCTCGGAGGGCGGCCACCGTCGCTACTCCCGCTATCAGCTGAGGATCGCCGCCCGCGCGCGGGAACTCGTCGACCGGGGGACCCCGATCGAGGCCGCTTGTCGCATCGTCATTCTCGAGGACCAGCTCGAGGACGCTCAGCGCATCAACGCCGAGTACCGGCGCGCCGCACAGGCGGCACCGGACGGGGCCGGCGCGGGCTGACCGCGCCCCGGTCGCGCATCGCGTTGACACGGGGAGTCGCCCAGCGTTGACTGACAGACGGCGTACAGCCCATTCCTCCGGTGACCGTGGCGGCCGTGAGCACCACGGTGACGCCCTTCCGGAGCGCCCCGCCCGATCGGCAGCACCGATCGACACCACCGGTCGTCGCCACCGGATCGCCCTGCGCGCCCGGCCGGTACGACGGACAGGAAGCGGCACACGATGATGTACGACCAGTCACGCGCCCAGCAGCCCCCGGACAAGCGGCCCGGTTCGGCCGGACGTCGTACGCCGGGCCCGGAACCGCTGCTCGGGGCGGACGAGCGGGCCGAACTCACCGGGCGGCTTAACCACGCCCTCAACACGTTCGCGCACAGCCCGCTCGAAGCGCTGGAAGAGGCCGAGACCGCGTTCGACGAGGCCGCGGCACAGCTCATGAGCGCCCTCACGGAACGACGGCGCGCCCTCCACGCGGGCTGGCACGGCCAGGACCCGGAGACCCAGGGCGAGGAACTGCGTCACGCGCTGCGACAGTACCGCGAGATGACGCAGCGGCTGCTGCGCATGTGACCACGCGCCGCTCCCGGTCCACGCCGCTCCCGGACCGAGCCGCTCCCGGTCCGCGCCCTCCGTTCCGGCCCTCGGTCACCCGGCCGGCGCGGCTCCCGGGTCTTACCGTCCGGTGACGTGGCGGGCGTGGTGCTGCCGCCGGACCCGGCGGCGGTCCTAGCGTGCCTTCCATGCGTGTACTGGTCACCGGCGGTGCCGGGTTCATCGGACGTCACATCGTCGCGGCCCTGCGGGCGCGAGGGCACGAGGCGGTCGTGTTCGACCTGCGGGACGGACAGGACGTGCGGGACGCCGGAGCCGTCGCGGGAGCGCTGGCCGGCGTGGACGCGGTGTGCCATCAGGCCGCGATGGTGGGTCTCGGCGCCGGCTTCGCCGACGCGGTCGCCTACGTGTCGCGCAACGACCTCGGCACGGCCGTGCTGCTCACCGGAATGGCTGACGCGGGGGTACGACGGCTCGTGCTCGCCGGTTCGATGGTCGTGTACGGGGAGGGGCGGTACGCCTGCGAGCGGCACGGTGTGGTCCGGCCCGGACCGCGGGCCGTCACCGATCTGGACGCGGGGCGCTTCGAGCCCGGATGCCCGCGCTGCGGTGCGGAGTTGGCGCCCGGCCTGGTGGGTGAGGACGCTCCGCTCGATCCGCGCAACGTGTACGCGACGACCAAGCTGGCCCAGGAACACCTCGCGGCGGCGTGGGCCCGCGCCACCGCCGGCACCGCGGTGTCACTGCGCTATCACAACGTCTACGGCCCCGGGATGCCCCGCGACACCCCGTACGCGGGCGTCGCCTCCTTCTTCCGTTCCGCTCTCGCCCGCGGTGAGGCCCCGCGGGTCTTCGAGGACGGCGGACAGCGGCGGGACTTCGTCCACGTGACCGACGTGGCCGCCGCCAACGTGGCGGCTCTTGAGGCGAGTTCGCCGCACGGCTCGCTCGCCGTCTACAACACCGGCAGTGGCGAGCCCCGTACGGTCGGCGAGATGGCCCGGGCGCTGGCCGACGCGTACGGGGGCCCCGAGCCGGTCGTGACGGGGGAGTACCGGCTGGGCGACGTACGGCACATCACCGCGGACTCGGCCCGGCTGCGGGCGGAGCTGGGGTGGCGTCCGGAGATCGGATTCGCCGAGGGGATGAAGGAGTTCGCGACGGCGCCGCTGGGCGGGGCGTAGGGCTCCGGGGGCGGCGCTCACACCCCGGCCATCGGGAGGGTGACCTCGAAGCGGCAGCCGCCGGGGACGTTGTGGACGGCGGCCATGCCCCGGTGCGCCTCCACGATGCCGCGGACGATGGCGAGGCCGAGGCCCGCTCCGGCGGGCGGCGTACGGGCGTGGGTGCCGCGCCAGCCGGTGTCGAAGACCCGGGGGATGTCCTCCTCCGGGATGCCCCCGCAGCCGTCGGTGACGGACAGGACCACGCCCGCGGCCGAGCGTTCGGCGGCGACCGCGACCGTGCCGTCGGCGGGCGTGCGGCGGATCGCGTTGACGAGGAGGTTGCCCAGGACCCGGCTCATCTCCTTGCCGTCCACCTCGACCGGCACCTGCTCGATACGGCTCCCGACCAGCCGCACACCGTGCTCGCGGGCCAGCGGGTCCGCTCCCGCGAGGGCGTCGCCCACGAGGTCGTACACGGAGACGCGGGAGGGGGAGAGGACGAGCGCGCCGGCGTGGATCCGGGAGAGTTCGAAGAGGTCTCCGACCATGTCGTTGAGGCGTTCCACCTCGGTGCGCATCTGGCGCAGATAGCGGTTCGGGTCCGCCGCCACCCCGTCCTCCAGGGCCTCCGACATCGCGCGCAGCCCGGCGAGCGGGGTGCGCAGGTCGTGCGAGATCCACGCGACGAGTTCGCGGCGCGAGGTCTCCAGGGCTCTTTCGCGGTCGCGGGACTCGGCCAGCCTGCGGCTGGTGTCCGCCAGTTCACGGCTGAGCGCGGAAAGTTCGGCGGTCGTCGGGCCCGCGGGGGCCGCGAAGTCGCCGCCGTCGCCGAAGGAACGGGCGGCGAGGGTCAGCGCCCTGCTGCGCGCCACGACCCAGCGGCCCAGCAGCAGCGCGGTGGCCAGGGAGACGGCGGCCGCCATGGCGACCACCGTGGTGACCACGCTCAGGTCGTGCGGCGACAGGAACATCGCCCACGCCACCGCCAGGGTTCCCGCGAGCATCGCGCAGACCGCGACGGCGGCGATGACGGCGAGGGACGCGGTGAGCGAACGGTGCCGGAGGAGCCGGAGGGCGCCCGCTCCGAGCAGGCCCGCGGCGGCGGCGCCCAGGAAGGCGTACAGGGCCATGACCAGTATGTCGTTCACGAGCCGGTCTCCTTCGCGGTCGCGGGATGTTCCCGTCCGGGTCCGGCGGGGGCGCCCTCCGACCCCGTGCCGTCGAAGCGGTAGCCCACGCCCCACACCGTCTGGATCAGGCGGGGCCGGGCGGGGTCGTCCTCGACCTTGCCGCGCAGCCTGCGTACGTGGACGGTGACCGTCGACAGGTCGCCGAAGTCCCAGCCCCACACCTCGCGCATCAGGTCCTCACGGGCGTACGCGCGGCCGGGGTTGCGCAGGAAGAAGGCGAGGAGGTCGAACTCGCGCAGGGTGAGGGCGAGTTCGGTGCCGTTCTTGGTGGCGCGACGGGCCGACGGGTCGACGGCGAGCCCCCCGGCGTGCAGCGGGCGCGCGGCGGACACCGGCCGGGTCCTGCGGAGTACGGACTCGACCCGCAGGACCAGTTCCCGGGGGCTGAACGGCTTGGTGACGTAGTCGTCGGCGCCGACCTCCAGGCCGAGGATCCGGTCGTCCTCGTCGCCGCGAGCGGTGAGCATGATGACCGGCACGGGCCCCTGGGCGCGCAGCCGGCGGCACACCTCCAGGCCGTCCATGCCCGGCAGCATCAGGTCGAGCACCACCAGGTCGGGCCGGTGCGCGGTCGCGCGGGCGAGGGCCACGATGCCGTCCGCCGCCCGGTCCACGCGATATCCGGCGCGTTCGAGGTACCCGGAGACGACCTCGGCGACGGTCGGATCGTCGTCCACGACGAGCACGCGGGTGGTGACTCCCGTGCTCGGGGGCGGTTCGGCACCTGGGGATTCGGGCGGTTGATCCATGGATCCAGCGTCCCACCCGGCTCGGTCCGGTGCGGCTCCTCGACGCCGACGTCCGAGTTTCGTAAGGACGCGAAGTCCGTTATATGCCTTTCGCGTTCGTAAGGTGAGGGCCGTGACGACCCTTCCCGTACCGGACCCGGACGTCGACCTGGTCCTTCCCTGTCTGAACGAGGCCGGCGCCCTGCCCTGGGTGCTCTCCCGGATCCCGCCCGGCTGGCGCGCGCTGGTCGTGGACAACGGTTCCACGGACGGCTCCGCGGAACTGGCCCGCGCGCTGGGCGCGACCGTCGTGCGCGAGGAGCGCCGCGGGTTCGGTGCCGCCTGTCACGCCGGGCTGACCGCCGCCACCGCCGGCATCGTCTGCTTCTGCGACTGCGACGGTTCCCTCGACCCGGCCCTGCTCCTGCCGTTCGTCGCCGAGGTACGGGCCGGGGAGTCCGACCTCGTGCTCGGCCGGCGCAGGCCGACGGAACGCGGCGCCTGGCCCGCGCACGCCCGCGCGGGCAACATCGCGCTGGCCCGGATGCTCCGGCGCCGCACCGGCCTGCGCCTGCACGACCTCGGTCCGCTCCGCGCGGCCCGCCGCGAGGCGCTGCTCGGCCTCGGGCTCACCGACCGGCGCAGCGGCTACCCGCTCCAGATGGTCGTGCGTGCCGCCGACGCCGGCTGGCGCGTCACCGAGCACGACGTCCCGTACCTGGCGCGCACCGGCGTCTCCAAGGTCACCGGCACCTGGCGCGGTACCTGGCAGGCGGTACGGGACATGCGGCGCGTCCTGGCCGAACCGCCCCCGCCCGCCCGGGTGCAGGCCCGGGCCGGAGCCCAGGTCCCGGCGCCGTCACCGGCGGCCGACCCCGCACCGTCCCGAGGAGGAACCGTCCAGTGAGCGTCACTCTGCTCGTCATCGCCAAGGAACCGCGTCCCGGACGGGTGAAGACAAGGCTCACCCCGCCCTTCACCCCCGGGGAGGCGGCGACGCTGGCCGAGGCGGCACTCGTGGACACCCTGCGCGCGGTGGCGGCGACACCCGCGCGGCGCCGGGTCCTCGTGCTCGACGGAGCGCCCGGCCCCTGGCTTCCGGCCGGCTTCGACGTCGTACGACAGTGCGCGGGCGGTCTGGACGAGCGGCTGGCCGCGGCCTTCGCCGGCTGCGACGGACCCGCGCTGCTCATCGGCATGGACACGCCCCAGGTGACGCCCGCCCTCCTCACGGTGGACTTCGCGGACTGCGACGCGTACTTCGGGCCGGCCGAGGACGGCGGCTTCTGGGCGCTGGGTCTCGCCGAGCCCGACCCGGAGCTCCTGCGGGGCGTACCGATGTCGACGGACACGACGGGTGCCGTGCAACGGCGGCGTCTCGTCGGGGCCGGGCTGCGCGTACGGGATCTTCCCCGCCTGCGGGACGTCGACACGGCCGCGGACGCGACGGCGGTCGCGGCGGCCGCGCCCGGCGGGGCCTTCACGAGGGAGCTGCACCGGCTCGGGACGATGGTCGCCCCGGGCGCCGGAGACGTTCCCCCGCCCTCCAGGGGCGAGGCGACCGGCACGGCCCCGGGCCTCGTCGCCGGACACAGGACCGTGCAGGCCGCCGGAATCCCCCCGGGAGTCCGGACCGGCCGGGACATCGGCCCGGTGGCCGGGCAACGAGGTGCCGGACGATGAGCGGCACACGGACCAGGACGAAGACGGGACCGGAAACGGGGACGGGGAGAGCCGCGGAAGCGGGCGAGGCGACGAGGACCGGAAACCGGGCCGGAGGCGACAGCAGCGGCAGGAGCGGCGGCGCGAGCGGAGCCGGGAAAGGCGCCCTGTCCGGGCGGGCCGCGCGCTCCTGGGCCGCCGATCCCTACGCGGAGGCGCTGGGCGCCGGCCGCGGTCCGCTGTTCCTGCGCCGGACGGACGGCTGGCTCCTCCCCCTGGAGGTGGAACGCTGGTGCGCCCGCGCCGACGCGGTGGACCTCCAGGTGCTCGCGTACTGCGAGGGCTCCGTCCTCGACGTGGGCTGCGGACCGGGACGCCTGGTCGCGGAACTCACCTCACGCGGAAGGCCCTCGCTCGGCATCGACGTCAGCGAGGCGGCCGTGGCCCGCACGCTGCGGCTCGGCGGACGGGCCCTGCACCGGTCGGTCTTCGAGCCGTTGCCCGGAGAGGGCCGCTGGGGCACCGCCCTCCTCGTCGACGGCAACATCGGCATCGGCGGCGACCCGGCCGCACTCCTGCGCCGCACGGCCGAACTCCTCGCCCCGGGCGGCCTGCTGATCGCCGAGACCGTGACGGGCGCGGACATCGACGAACGCGTCGACGTCCGCATCGTCCGCGCCGCGCACCCCGGCGACACCGACCACCCCCACCCCACCGGCCCCACCGCCGCCGGTACGGCCGGGAGCGGGAACGCCGGCGGGGCGGGCGAGGCAGGCGAGGCAGGCGAGGGCCAGGACGCCTCCGGGGACCGGACCGCCTTCCCGTGGGCCCGGCTCGGCACCCCCGCCCTGCTCCGGCACGCGGAGCGCGCCGGATGGCGCGCAGACGCTCAGTGGGCGGCGGGCGGACGCTCTTTCGTGGCCCTGCGCAACGGACCGCGGCGCGAGGCCCGGAGGGAACGCAGGACGAGCAGCAGCGCGGACCCGGCGAACAGCGCCGCCGTGATCAGCAGCCAGCGGTCGAGGAACCCGTCGGCCGGGAGACCGGTCGCCGACCGGTAGCGGTCGGCGACCTGCCCGCTGATCAGCGGGAACCACACCAGCAGCAGGAGACCGGAGAAAGCCGCCGGAACACGGACGTACATCGTCCGGTCCCGGTGGCCCCGCCCGTCCAGCGTCCTCGCGACGGCCCGGTCCGCACCTGCGTACAGCGGTACGAGCACCAGGTCGTGCAGCACGGCCGCGCCCACGAACCAGAGCGCCACCCGGGACCAGTCGTCCGCGAGCAGCCGCACCCCCGCGTAGGCGGCGAGCGCGAACGAGCAGGCCAGCAGGAGGAGTTGGAACGGGCTGCCGATCAGTTCCCGGCCGGACCGCGGACGCGTCGCGGGGCGCGGCGCGCCGAGCCGTCGTCGCGGGGCGAGTCGGCGCGGATCCAGTCGGCGCGGATCCAGTCGGCGCGGATCCAGTCGGCGCGGGTCCAGTCGGCGCGGGTCAGGGCGTCGCATCACAGGTCTCCGAACGTCATCCGGGCCACCCACTTGGTGTTCAGCACACCGGGCGCGGCCGGGACGATGACCCGTGCCGGGTAGCCGTGATCGGGGGTCAGATCCGCGCCGTTGACGAGCAGCGCGAGCAGGGAACGCGGATCGCGCACCTGGTTGTCCCGCAGGGCGGCCACCCGGAACGCCCCGTGCCGCTGCAGCGACTCCACGAGCACGTCGGGGGCCGCGTCCGTCTCGTGGCCGACGAGCCCCGCCAGGTCGCGCAGCCGCACTCCGCGCCACCACTGGTCGGACGTCGACCAGCCCTCCACGCAGGCGATGGGCAGCGCGGCGCTGTGCAGGGGGAGCCGCAGAAGGTCGTCACGGCTCAGCCGGACAGTCCGTCCGTTCCCCGTGACGACCAGCCGCCAGGCCTCGTCACTCGTCTCCGTGGCGGTGATGCCCCGCGAGGCGGCCGTCTTGTTGATCTGGAAGCCGCCCGGCCCGGAGCCCGGTTCGGCGCCGCCGTGCGGGGCCAGCAGCGCCGTGTCGCGCAGCGGCCCGTCGAAGCCGTGGCCCGCGGAGGTGGCGACCAGCAGCAGGGATCCGCCTCCGACGAACCCGAGGGCCCCGCGCCGCGAGACGGTGGGCGGCAGCGGGTCCGGGGACACCAACGCGTCCTCGGGCCGCGCCGGTTCACCCGCTCCGGCGGGTGAACTCGCCGCCGCCTCCCGCTCGTCCGGGTGACGGAGGTGACGCAGGTTGCGCAACGCCGTCGGCACGCGCAGGACCGCGTGCGCGACGAATGCCGCGATGAACACCCAGGCTCCGTAGAAGTGCAGCGTGTAGAAGGAGCCGGGGAAGACGTAGTCGAGCTGGATGTTCAGCACGCCGGTGGTGAACTCGAAGAGCGCGCCCCCGACCAGGAGCAGCAGCGAGAGCCGTTCCAGGGCGTGCGCGAGCGAGCGGGCCGGGGGCAGCGCGAACAGTTTCGGCAGGACCGACCACAGCTTGGCCAGCAGGACGGGGATCAGCGCGAGGCCGAGCGTGACGTGGACGCCCTGGGTGAGGCGGTACAGCCAGACCGGGCCGGTCGGCCAGGAGAAGAGGTAGAACCCGAGGATCCCCTTGTCGGGGGTCTTGTCGTTCACGGCCGAGAGGTTCGGGTTGTACGCCGCGTACGACAGCAGTCCGGTCACGAACAGCACCGTGATGCCGGCCAGGAGCACCACGCCGAGCACGGAGGTGAACCAGGGGCCGCGCAGCGGGCTGCGCCAGAACGCGGGGGACGAGGGAGACCGTGGCATGCCCCGACCGTAGGCCGCGGGCACCCCCCGAACGGGTTCTCAAACCATGACGAAACCCTGACGTCCACCTCAGTGGCCGCTGCCGCCGGCGCCTCCCGGCCTAGCGTGCGAGGAGTGAACCGCGACCTCCCCCGCGATCTGCCGCGCACCCGCCCCGAAGACGTTCCCGAGGCCCGTCCCACGGGCGCCGCCTCCCGGAACCTGCCGCCGGTCCTGTCCCGGGCCCGCTCCCAGGCCCGATCCCAGGCCCGGTCCCCCGGGCTGTCCCGGACGCTGCTGGGCGAACGGCCCCGCGACACCCGGCGCGACCTGGCCGCCGCCCTCGCCGCCGCCCTGCTCGTGCTGACGGCGGCCGTCGTCGGTTACGTCATCGAGCACCGCGACGGCACGCTGTTCGTGAGCGCGGCCCCGCTGCTCGGGCACTGGGGACCGCACACCGGACCCGGCACCGCCGCCGCGGTCGCCGTGGCCGTCGCGGTCGTGGCGTACGGACCTGTCCTCGCCGCCCGGCTGCCCTGGCGGGGGCTGCTGCCGGCCGTGTGGGGCACGACGACGGCGTGGACGTTCTCGCTCGCGCTGATCGACGGCTGGGAGCGGGGCGTGGCCCGGCGCCTCACCACGCGATACGAGTACCTCCAGGTCATCTCCCCGGTCGACCGCTTCCACGACATCCCGGCCGCCCTGCGGGACTTCACCCACCACATCCTCCTGCACTCCCCCGGCCACTGGCCCGCGCACGTCGCCGGGCATCCGCCGGCCGCCACCCTCACCTTCGTCCTCCTCGACCGGGCCGGGCTGGGCGGCGGGGCCTGGGCCGGCGTCTGGTGCGTCACCGTCGGCGCGACGGCCGGGGTGGCGGTGCTCGTCGCCGTGCGGGCGCTGGCCGGTGAGGCACTCGCCCGCCGTGCCGCTCCCTTCCTCGCCCTCGCCCCGGCGGCCGTGTGGATGGGCACCTCCGCGGACGGCTACTTCGCGGCCGTCGCCGCCTGGGCCCTCGCCCTGCTGGCCCTCGCGGTCGCGGGACACCGGCCGCGGACGGCCGGCCTCGCCTCCGGTCTCCTGTTCGGCCTCACCGCGTATCTCTCGTACGGCCTGACGCTGATCTCCGTGATCGCCGGCGCCGTCCTGCTGCTCGGTGCCCGCTCCAGGCTCCGTCCGCTCCCGTACGTCCTGGCCGGACTCACCGTCGTACCGCTGGTGTTCACCCTGTTCGGCTTCGACTGGTGGGAGGCCTACCGCCTGTTGGTCACCCGCTACTACGAAGGAGCCGGCGGCGTCCGGCCGTACGGCTACTGGGTCTGGGCGAATCTCGCCTGCACGGTGCTGATCACGGGTCCGGCGACCGCGGCGGGACTGCGCAGGGCCGGGGCGGCGGCCGGACGGATCACGGCGGCGACGGTACGGCCCCGGCCGGCCTCGGCACCGGCGGGCCGGTCTCCCGCGCCGGCGCTCTCGGGCCCGGCCGCCGGGCAACCCGTGCGTCTCGCCGTTCTCGTCGTCGCCGCGCTGCTGGCTCTTCTCGTCGCCGATCTCTCCGGCATGAGCAAGGCCGAGACCGAACGCATCTGGCTGCCGTTCGCGTTGTGGCTGCTTCCGGCGTGCGCGTTCCTCCCCCGGCCCCGTGCCTGGCTCGCCGTCCAGGCGGCACTGGCGCTGCTCCTCAACCACCTTCTGCTGACGGGCTGGTGAGCCTCGGCTGCGCGAGAGCCGCTCCGAAGACCAGGCCGACGGCGATGGCCGTGACGATCGTGACGAGTTTCAGCAGGTCGCGGAAGCCCTCGATGACATAGCCGCCGGCCAGGGTGGTCAGCCCCCGCATGCCGAGGGAGCCGACGGTGAGGGTGAAGAAGCCGGGCAGGAGCAGGACGAGCCGGGGCGGCTGGTGCGGGCGCAGGGTCAGCCGGGTGGCGACGGCGGCCAGGACCGCGGCCGCGACGAACGTCCCGCCCGTCTCGCCGATCGCCTTGGTGGCCAGGGACTGCACGGCCACGGTGAGGTACACCAGCACGAGCAGCGGCACCAGCAGCCGGAACGGGACGGCGAAGGCCAGAACGGTGCCGACGGTGAAGACGATCCAGCTCAGGAAGAGGGCCCAGCGCGGCAGATCGGAGGCGGCGGCGATGTCGAAGAGGGCGCGGGTGGAGGTGCCGGTGAGGAACAGGCCCAGCAGGACACCGACGTAGAGCTGTACGAGGAGGAACGCGGAGTAGACGAGCCGGATCGCGCCGGTGGTGATGTAGCCGGCGGCGAGCTCGGCCGCGGCGGCGCTCAGATAGTCGCCGGGGACGAAGAAGAAGAGCGCGGGCAGCATGAGCAGGACGGGGCCGCCGTGCGAGGTGTCGCGGGCGAACACCTCGACGGTGATCACGGAGACGGTGGTCGAGACGACCAGCGGCAGCACCGTGGCGAACCGGGGGATCCGGTCCGCGGTGACGGCCAGCACGGCGGCGGCGGTGCCGAGGACCGCGGTGGCGCCCACCTCGTACCACGTGGACTGCATCAACGGCGCGAAGCCCAGCGTGAACAGGACGATGCCGAGCAGCTTGAGCCACCACGGGTAGGGCGGCCGGGACGACTCGATCGCGGCCAGCCGGCGGTCCGCGTCGGCCACACCGATCCGTCCGGCGCAGACGTCCTGGACGAGCGGTTTCAGCGCCACGACCTGATCGAGCCGGAAGACCTCGGGGAAACCGCGCAGGGTCACCGTGCGGGAGTCGCCGCGGGTGCTGACGGTCAGGGCCGCGCCGTCCGGCACGAGAAGGACGGAGGCGTCGGCGCCCAGCGCGCGGGCGGTGTGCCGGACGGTGCGCTCGATGAGGGCGGCGCCCTCGCCGCTGGACCGCAGCAGCAGCCCCGTCAGCCGGGCCAGGAACGCGGCGACGTCGTCCGGGGCGGCCTCCGTGTCCGGCCTCATCGGCCGCCTCCCTCGACGCCCGGCCCGCCGTGCGCCGGGATGCGCTCACGGACGCCCCACCAGCCTGCGGACCGCCCGCCTCACCCGGCCAGCGAAGCGATCCGAACGAGTGAGAAGGCCGTGCCCGACGGGAACCAGGGCTACCCCGGCCGGAGCAGGGGACCGGCGAAGTCCCGGCGGCCCGGACGGGCGAGGTCGTGCGGGTACCGGCGTGGAACCACCGGCCGCCCGGACGGTGCGCGCACTGCCGGGACCGGTGGAAACCACAGCTCACCCGGACGGGCCACTCGGCGCGCGGCGGCCTTCACTCGCGCGGAGGCTGGCCACATCGGTTTCGGCACGGGAACAGGGAGGCGTCCGATGAGCTCGATGGACATGCCCGCGGACGCACCACGGCAGAGCGCGCGGACCGCCCGGGCCGCGGTCCCGGCGGCGCCGAGGCTCACCTGGCTGACGCTGGCCCTCATGACGACCGCCTCGGTCGCGAGCCTGCGGGCCGCCCCCACGATGGCGGTGTACGGCCTGGCCTGCGTGTTCCTCTACCTGCTCCCGGCGATCGTGTTCCTGCTGCCGACCGCCCTGGTCTCGGCCGAGCTGGCCTCGGGCTGGAACGGCGGCGTCTACCGCTGGGTGAGCGAGGGCCTCTCCAAGCCGCTCGGATTCCTCGCCGTGTGGTGCCAGTTCGCGATGACGATCTTCTACTACCCGAGCCTGCTGGCCTTCGTGGCGAGCACCATCGCGTACATCATCGACCCCGCCCTCGCCTCCAGCGGCCTCTACACCGCGATCGTCATCGTGGTCCTGTACTGGACCGGCGTCTGGGTCTCCTCACGCGGCACCAAGGCCCTCGCGGGACTGTCCAGTTGGGGTCTGGTCATCGGCACCCTGGTGCCCGGCACGCTCCTCGTCGTGCTCGGCATGGTCTTCCTGGCCCAGGGCAACCCCTCGGCGGCACCCATGACGGCCAGTCATCTGCTCCCCGCGTGGACGGGCCTGGCCAGCCTCGTGTTGATCGTCAACAACTTCCTCTCGTACTCCGGCATGGAGATGAACGCCGTCCACGTGTCGTCGCTGAAGGACCCGGCGAAGGAATATCCGAAGTCGATGTTCCTGGCGATGGGCCTGGTGCTGCTGATCTTCATCCTGCCCGCGCTGGCGATCAGTTGGGTGGTGCCCGCCGACCAGACCAGCCTCACCGCCGGTGTCATGCAGGCGTTCGACGCGTTCTTCTCGTACTTCGACATCGGCTGGATGACACCCATCGCGGCGGTGATGCTGATCTCCGCGTCGCTGGCCGGCATGCTCACCTGGCTCGCCGGGCCCTCCAAGGGTCTGCTGGAGATCTCCCGCAGCGAGGGCTATCTGCCGCCGTACCTGCAGCAGTTGAACCGGTTCGGCGTCCAGCAGAACATCCTGGTGACCCAGGGCATCGTGACCACGGTGATCGCGCTGGGCTACGCGTTCATCCCGAACGTCTCCAACGTGTACTGGATCTTCTCGACGATCACCACGCAGGTGTACCTGATCGTCTATCTGCTGATGTTCGTCGCGGCGATCCGGCTGCGGAAGAACCAGCCCGACCACCCGCGCGGCTACCGCGTCCCGGCGCTCACCCTGGTGTGCGTCGTCGGTTTCCTGGCCTCGGCCGCGGCCATGGTCATCGGCTTCGTGCCGCCCTCGCAGTTCGGCAGCAACAGCGTCCTGCTCTACGTCGTCATCATCGGCTGCGGCCTGGGCATCCTCGGTCTGCTGATCCCCTGGGCGTTCCTGAGGTTCCGCAAGCCGGGCTGGCAGACGGAAGCCGCGCGGGCGGAGGAGGCGGGGGCATGAGTCCCACCCGGTTCGCATCCGAGCACAAGTGGCTCTACTACGGCGCGATCGTCGTGCTGCTCGGTCTCGTCGTGGCCGGCCTCGTGCGCTACTCGGCGATCACGAAGAACAACAAGGCCGTGAGCAAGGCCAACGAGCTCGCCGACGCCGCGGTCGAGGCCGGACTCCCGCGCCCCGACACGGATTTGATCGCGAGCCTGCTCGGCACCGACGGCGGGCTGGTCTGCGACGATCCCGCCAGCGCCCTCAAGTCGGCGCTGTGGAAGATCAACGTCTCCAACGGCGCCGCGTTCGTCGGGCAACGGCCCGTCATCGGTGACGGCAAGTCGCTCCGGGCGGAGGCCACGATCATCGAGATCTACTGCCCGGAGAAGCTGGACAAGATCCAGGACAGGCTCGACGACCTGAAGACCGACGACACGGTGAGGCGGTGACCATGTCCGAACTCGCCGAGAGGATCGCCGGGTTGATGGGCCGGGCCCGGACCGACCTGACCGAGCTGGTCGCCGTCCCCTCCGTCGCCGACCCGCGCCAGTACCCGCCCGAGGAGTGCCACCGGGCCGCGCGGTGGGTGGCCGACGCCTTCACCGAGGCGGGGCTGCACGACGTGCATCTCGCCGAGACGCCCGACGGGAGCCACGCGGTCATCGGCCACCGCCCGCCGCCGCCCGGCGCCCCCACCGTCCTGCTGTACTGCCACTACGACGTGCAGCCTCCGCTGGACGACGACGCCTGGACCACACCGCCCTTCGCCCTCACCGAACGCGACGGCCGCTGGTACGGGCGCGGCACCGCGGACTGCAAGGGCAACATCGTGATGCACCTGACCGCCCTGCGCGCGCTCGGCGACGACATCCCGGTCGGCCTTAAGTTCGTCGCCGAGGGGTCGGAGGAGCAGGGCACGGGCGGCCTGGAGCGTTACGTGGCCGAGCACCCGGAGCAGTTCCTCGCCGACGCGCTGCTCGTGTGCGACACCGGCAACGCGGAGGTCGGCACGGGGACCGCCACCGTCACCCTGCGCGGCCTCGCCAACATCGTCGTCACCGTCGACACCCTGGCCGGGGAGATCCACTCGGGCATGTTCGGCGGCCCCGCCCCGGACGCGCTCGCCGCGCTGATCCAGATGCTCTCCACCCTGCACGACCCGGCCACCGGCGCCACCCGTGTCGAGGGACTCGACTGCGAGGGCGTCTGGGAGGGCGTCGGCTACGACGAGGCGCAGTTCCGCGCGGACGCCGGCGTCCTGGACGGCGTCCGTCTCACCGGGACCGGCACGGTCGCCGACCGGCTGTGGGCCCGCCCCGCCGTCACCGTCCTCGGCGTCGACTGCCCCCCGGTCGTCGGCTCCGCCGCCGCCGTGCCGGCCACCGCACGGGCACGGGTGAGCCTGCGGATCCCGCCCGGCACGGACCCGGCGGCGGCCCGCGCGGCCCTCACCCGGCATCTGACCGAGGCCGCGCCCTGGGGAGTCCGGGTCGGCGTCGAGGACGAGAGCGCCGGCGCCCCCTTCCGGGCGGCCACCGACGGCCCCGCCTACGCGGCGCTCGGCGGCGCCATGAACGAGGTCTACGGCAAGCCCATGGCCTTCCTCGGCCAGGGCGGCTCCATCCCGCTGTGCAACGTCCTCGCCGAGACCTACCCCCGCGCCGAGATCATCCTCATGGGCGTGGAGGAACCCAAGTGCCTCATCCACGCGCCCAACGAGAGCGTCGACCCGGCCGAGATCGAGCACATGGCCCATGTCGAGGCGCTCTTCCTCCGCGCCTACGCGGCCACCGGGGGCCGCGGCCGCTGAACGTATCCGCCGGCCCGCGCGGACGCGATGAACAGGGGACACGGCCGGCGTCGTGGCGGTGAGTGCCGCGGCGCTCGTCGCGGTGCAGGGGTCGAGCGCCGGTCCGTCGCTCGACCGACGCCGGCGACGGACCGGGCGGGGACCCTCACCGCGCTCCGGGACCGGCGCGCGCCGCGCCCGGGGGTCGGCTTGCAGGGGTGTGAAGCACCTGCCTATCGTCGCGGCCATGCAGTCCTACACCATCGGTCAGGCCGCCCGGCTCCTCGGCGTGAGCCCCGACACCGCCCGCCGCTGGGCGGACGCCGGGCGGGTGGCCACCCATCGGGACGAGAGCGGACGGCGCCTCATCGAGGGTCGCGACCTCGCCGCGTTCTCGGTGGAACTGGCCGGAACCGGTGGCGAGGAGGGCGTCACGTCCTCCACGTCCGTCCGTAACGCCTTCCCCGGCATCGTCACCGCCGTCAAGCTCGGCGACGTCGCGGCGCAGGTCGAGATCCAGGCGGGACCCCACCGGCTGGTCTCCCTGCTGACCCGGGAGGCCGTCGAGGAACTGGGCCTGGAGGTCGGCGTGGAGGCCACGGCCAGGGTCAAGTCGACCAACGTGCACATCGATCGCGCCTGACCGGCCTCCGGGCACGAACGGTCAGCCGGGCATCCCGGCGGGCCAGGACGGATAACGGCCGTCCACCCGGATGCTGTTGATGCCGCTGATGTGCCGGGCCCCGCACCGGTCCTGCGGCAGGACCAGTTGCGGGCCGGCCCGGTCCAGCGGCGTGCCGTCGATGCCGACCGCGAGCAGCACCGGAGCGTCCGCGAAGTCGGGGTCGATCTCGGCCCAGGTGAGCAGGGCGTGGTGGCCGTCCACGCCCGCCACCGCGACGAGGAAGCGCAGCCGGTCCTTGCGGCGGGACGAGTCGAAGCGGGGGCCGGCGTCCCGCAGCACGTCGTGCAGCAACGGGCCCTCGAAGCCGTGGTGGCGCACACCGCTGGTGGCGCACTCGAAGGCGACCCGCACATGGTGCTGGGGCCAGGCGAGCAGGTCGGGCACGGTCAGCAGGCCGGGCCGGGCGAGGTCACCGCTCAGAGCGAGTTCCGCGAGCGGGGGAGCCGGCGGCGTCGGCTGTGTCAGGGACTGGCTCACTGGACAGCACCTCCCGGTGGACCGCACCCCGGGGGCGACCCGAGGCAAACGCACATGCGTACATCCGAAGCCCCTGGGCACAGCTCATGCGATGTAACAGGAGACTTACAGCTCGCATATGCGGAAGTATGATCAGGCCATAGCAGACCGTGAGCTCAGGACTGAGGATCACGACGGAGGCTTCAGCGAGCCTCAGAGTCTTCGAGGGAGTAGATCCGTGATGACCCGATCCGCGCGCCGGACCCGCCGCACCACCCGGACCCTTCAGGTGGCCGGTATCGGTGCCGCCGCGCTGCTGGCCCTGAGCGCCTGCTCCTCCTCCGACTCGTCCGACGCGACGGAAAAGGCGAAGGGCTCGGCCTCGGCGTCCTCCGCGCCGAAGCTCTCCGGCACGGTGACCGTGTTCGCCGCCGCCTCCCTCAAGGAGAGCTTCACGGCCCTCGGCGAGCAGTTCGAGAAGGCCCACCCGGGCACCAAGGTCACCTTCAGCTTCGGCGGCAGCGACAGCCTCGCCGCGAGCATCACGGGCGGTGCGCCCGCGGACGTCTTCGCCGCGGCCAGCCCCAAGACGATGGCCATCGTGACCGACAAGGGCGACGCGGCGACCACCCCCGAGACCTTCGTACGCAACCAGCTCGAGATCGCCACCCTGCCCGGCAACCCGGACAAGATCTCCTCCCTGAAGGACCTGACCAAGTCCGGCCTCAAGGTCGTCCTGTGCGACAAGACCGTGCCCTGCGGCGCCGCCGCCCAGAAGGCGCTGGACGCGAGCAGGCTGAAGCTCACCCCCGTCTCCTACGAGCAGGACGTCAAGAGCGCCCTGACCAAGGTGGAGCTGAAGGAGGCCGACGCGGCGGTCGTGTACAAGACCGACGTGAAGGCCGCGGGTGACAAGGTGGAGGGCGTGGAGTTCCCCGAGTCCGCCGACGCCGTCAACGACTACCCGATCGCCCTGCTCAAGGACGCGCCCAACACCGACGCGGCCAAGGCGTTCATCGAGCTGGTGCGGTCCCCGGAGGGCCAGAAGGTGCTGACGGAGGCCGGCTTCCTGAAGCCCACGTCCTGACCCCGCCGTCTTCGCCCTGCCGTGGTCCGGCACACGCCGTCTTCGCCCTGCGGCGGTCCGGCACACGCCGTGTCCGTCCTGCCCCGGTCCGGCACGCGGCGCCCCCGTCGGATGACGACCCGGCGCGTGCCGCACGGTGGACTCTCCCGTGCGGCGCGCCCCTTGAAGCGAACGCCCTGAACCCCGTCTCCTGAAACCATGAGTGATCCCGTGACCTCGCCCGACACGTCCGGCGCCCCGGCCGCCGACACCCTCGCCGGTGGACCGCGCCGCGGGCGCGGCCGGACGCCGGGCCGGGTGCGGGGCGGACCTCCGCTTCCCCTGCTGCTCCCCGCCCTCGTCGGGCTCGCGTTCCTGCTCCTCCCGCTGCTCGCGCTCCTCGTACGGGCGCCCTGGCGCAGCCTGCCGGAACAACTGGCCAAGCCAGAGGTGTGGCAGGCCCTCCGGCTCTCCCTGTTCTCGGCCACGGCGGCCACCGCGGTGAGCCTGGTGCTCGGGGTGCCGCTCGCGTGGCTGCTGGCCCGTACGGAGTTCCCGGGCCGCGGACTCGTCCGGGCCCTGGTCACCCTGCCGCTCGTCCTGCCTCCGGTGGTCGGCGGTGTCGCGCTGCTGCTGGCCCTCGGCCGCAACGGCATCGTCGGGAAGCTGCTCGACGCGTGGTTCGGGATCACGCTGCCCTTCACGACGGCCGGGGTGGTCGTGGCCGAGGCGTTCGTGGCGATGCCCTTCCTGGTGATCAGCGTGGAAGGCACCCTGCGGGCGGCCGACCCGCGGTACGAGGAGGCCGCCATGACCCTCGGCGCCTCCCGCTTCACCGCGTTCCGCCGGGTCACCCTGCCCCTCATCGCGCCGGGCATCGCCGCCGGTTCCGTACTGGCCTGGGCCCGCGCCCTCGGCGAGTTCGGCGCGACGATCACCTTCGCGGGCAACTTCCCGGGCCGTACCCAGACCATGCCGCTCGCGGTCTATCTGGCCCTCCAGAGCGACCCCGACGCGGCGATCGCCCTGAGTCTCGTCCTGCTGCTGGTGTCGATCGCGGTACTCGCCGGACTGCGGGACCGCTGGATGACGGCGACCTCATGACGGACACGAGGACGAACCTGATGACGGACACGAGGACGAGCCTCATGACGGACGCGGGTACGGGGACGGCGCCCCGGCGTCCGCACGAGGGTGAGGTGATCGCGTCATGACGGAGGCGAGAGCGGCGGCGACGGACGCGCGGTCCGGCACGGGCCTCGACGCCCGTCTCGTCGTCCGGCGCGGCTCGTTCCACCTCGACGTCGAACTGTCCGCCGCCCCAGGCGAAGTCGTCGCGCTGCTCGGCCCGAACGGCGCGGGCAAGACGACCGCACTGCGCGCGCTGGCCGGGCTCACCCCGCTGTCCGAGGGCGGCCGGCTGCTGCTGGACGGCGCGCGTCTGGACCGTACGCCGCCGGAGTCCCGCCCCGTCGGCGTCGTCTTCCAGGACTACCTGCTCTTCCCGCATCTGTCCGCGCTCGACAACGTCGCCTTCGGACCGCGCTGTCGGGGTGTGCCCAAGGCGGCGGCCCGCGCCCAGGCCGCCGCGTGGCTGGAGCGTATGGGCCTCGCCGGGTTCGCCGGGACCAAGCCGCGCCGGCTCTCCGGCGGACAGGCGCAACGGGTCGCCGTCGCGCGCGCCCTCGCCACCCGCCCCCGGCTGCTGCTGCTCGACGAACCGCTCGCCGCGCTCGACGCCCGTACGCGGCTGGACGTGCGGGCCCAGCTCCGGCACCATCTGGCCGACTTCGAGGCCGTCGCCGTCCTCGTGACGCACGATCCGCTGGACGCGATGGTGCTGGCCGACCGGCTCGTGGTCGTCGAGGACGGCCGGGTGGTCCAGGAGGGCGGCCCCTCGGACATCGCCCGCAGGCCGCGCACCGACTACATCGCCCGGCTGGTCGGGCTCAACCTCTACCGGGGCGAGGCCGAGGGTCACACCGTACGGCTGGAGGCGGGCCCGGCGATCACCACGACCGAGCGGCTCGACGGGCCCGTCTTCGTGGCGTTCCCGCCGGGCGCCGTGACGCTCCACCGCGACCGCCCCACCGGCTCCAGCGCCCGCAACCTGTGGCAGTGCCGTGTCGCGGGTCTGGAGACGCACGGCGACCAGATCCGCGTGGATCTCACCGGCGAACTCCCGCTCGCCGCCGACCTGACGACGGTCGCCGCGGCGGAACTCGGCCTGCATCCCGGCTCGCCCGTCTGGGCCACGGTGAAGGCGGTCCAGACACACGCCTATCCGGCGTAGGCCTCGCCTACGTCCCCGCCGGGACCGCCGTCGCGCGGACCATCACGCAGTCGAACTCCACCACCCGGCCGGTCGCCTCCTCCCGCGACACCGGGTACATGCCGGTGATCTCGAAGCCGCGCTCCTCGTACACGGCGATGGCCTCGGCCATGCGGGGACTGCCCTCGTACAGCCGCAGCGTCGCGACCTCCGACTGCATGCCGACGAACTCCGCCGCGCGTTCCCCGGCGCCCGCGAACACCTCCAGGTCGTAGCCCTGGGTGTCCATCTTCAGATAGGGGCGGGGGGCGTCGATCCCGGCGAGGGCCGTGTCCATCATCCCGTCGAGACGGCGGACCTCGATCTCCTCCGTACGGGTCTTGGCGAAGCGCTTGTAGCGGTCCTTGCCGTAATCACTGGGCGGAAGAAGGGAGTTCATGGTGTTCCAGCCCACATGGATGGACTGGGTGGTGTCCTCGCGGCCGAGACCGATCCGGTGCACCTGCCAGTCGGGGTCCCCCTCGGCGACCTGCCGGAGCTTCCCGAAGGCCTCCGCGGTCGGCTCGAAGGACACGATCCGGCCGGTGTAGCCGAGGCGGCGCAACTGGCGCCCGTACTGACCGGAGTTGGCGCCGACGTCGAAGACGCAGTTCACCTCGTACCGGTCCAGCAGGGCGGTGACGTGCTGCCCGCAGAGATAGGACGCGGCCGAAAGCTGGAACTTGCGTTCGTCGGCTGCCGTCTCCTTCTCGTCGAGCAGGAGACGGGCACCGGTGCCCCCGAGCGGCACCTGCTTCCAGGCCGCCGCCCGCCCCCGCAGCACCAGATCGGCGCCCTTGCCCAGTTCGACGCGTCTGCGCACCCCGCGCCGGTAGACCACCGCGGCTCCCGATCCGAGGTCCAGCACCTGCACCCCGATCCGGGGAAGCAGACCTAGCAGCTTTCTGTGAAGGGTCGCCATGAACCACACCCTGTCAGACATTCCCGCGTGTCCACCGGCAGTTGGTTGAACCGCCGTTCGGCCACGTGATAGAGGCAGGGGGTGACCTCTCCTGAGAACGGGATCCCGGAACTGGCCGCCGCACTGGGCATGAGCCCCCACCCGGAGGGCGGCTGGTTCGTCGAGACCTGGACGGCGCCCCAGGCCTTCCTGCCCGACGGCTACCCCGGACCCCGCGCCGCCGCCTCCGCCATCTACTTCCTCCTCACGCCCGGCGACACCTCCGCCTGGCACACCGTCCGCTCGGACGAACTCTGGCTGTGGCACCGCGGCGGCCCCCTCGACGTCCTGCTCGGGGGCGACGGGACGAGCCCCCAGTCCACCCCGCAGGTCGTCCGTCTCGGCCCCCGCGTCGAGGCCGGGGAGCGCCCCCAGGTCCTCGTCCCGGGCGGTGTCTGGCAGTCGGCCCGGCCGGCCGGTGACGAGGAGGTTCTGGTGAGCTGCGTGGTGGCGCCCGGCTTCGACTACGACGACTTCCATCTCCTGGACTCCGGTCGCTGAAGGGGCCGTTGACGCTTCATGGGCGGTTTGAGCCGCCGTCGAGCGGCCTTCGGACGTTCCTTGGCGGCTTTGTGACGCGGGTCGTTGGTTGCGGATCGTCCGGGTGGGGCATCACCCGAGGGCAGGACCGGCCGCGCACCGTTCAGCGCGGGGTCCCGGTCGACGGGGACGGAGCCGTCGGCCGGGTGCTTGTCGTCCTGGGAGGGGGAAGAGAGGTGTCAGTCATGCGTGCGCACCAGCGCACCGTCCGGCCGACCGCCCGCGTGGAGTACACACTGCCGCGTACGGCCGTCTCGGCGGGCAGGGCCCGCAAGCTGACGACGGCGTTTCTGACCCGGCCACGGCCACGGCTCGCCGCGCCGACCGCGGACCAGGTGGACGACGCCACACTGATCGCCTCCGAGCTCGTCGCCAACGCCGTGCGCCACGGCCGCAGCGGTTGCCGGCTGCGGCTGCAACTGGGGCACGGGCGGGTGACCGTCGAGGTCCACGACGACAGTCCCGGGCGGCCGCGGATCGGCGCGCTGGACACGGAGTCGGAAAGCGGCCGGGGCCTGGCCATGGTCCAGGAGCTCGCTCACAGCCTGGAGATCGTCAGCACGGGCTTCGGCGGCAAGACCGTACGCGCGGTGCTGGCGGTGCGATAGCGGCTCGCCGAGATTCTGGGTTTGGCGCCGCCGAAAACGGGAACGCGCACCGAAAATTCATCGCAATTTCAATGAGCGCGAAAAAACAGACGGCCGGCGTCCGCACCGTGTGGTGCGGGCGCCGGCCGTCCGGTGTCCCGGACTAGGCGGGGACGATGTTCTCCGCCTGCGGGCCCTTCTGGCCCTGCGTGACGTCGAAGGTCACCTTCTGGCCTTCCTGGAGCTCACGGAAGCCAGAGGTGGCGATGTTCGAGTAGTGGGCGAAGACGTCGGCGCCGCCGCCGTCCTGCTCGATGAAGCCGAAGCCCTTTTCCGCGTTGAACCACTTCACGGTGCCAGTAGCCATGTCAAATCTCCTTCGGGGCTAAGCTCGCAGATCCACAACTCGTGAACCCGCGCTGCCGCAATGAAGCCCCAACCGGAATGCACCGGAAAATCTTTGGGAACCACAACTGCAACTGAAATCGACAGTAGCACGCCGGCCGTCGCGAAGCGGGCGCACTATCTCACCCCGCCACGGGGAATATCAAAACCTCGCAGACCCGTGCACCAAATTCTACACCGGCCGGAGCAGATATTCGGACCCGGCCGGGAAACACCCGCCCCGGACCGCCCGGAAACACCCGCACAGGGCCGCCGAGGGCCCGTTCAGGCGTCCTGTGTCGAACCGCGCAGCTCCGCGTTGATCCGCAGAGCCTCGTCGAGGCAGTCCTCCAGCGTGACGATTCTGCAGGCCGCCTCGACGGGCGTGCCCTGATCGACGAGGTCCCGCGCGCGGGCGGCGATCCTGAGCTGGTTGCGGGAGTAGCGGCGGTGGCCGCCCTCGGAGCGGAGGGGGGTGATCAGCCCGGTCTCCCCGACGGCCCGCAGGAACGCGGGGGTGGCGCCGATCAGCTCGGCCGCGCGACCCATCGTGTAGGCGGGGTAGTCGTCGTCTTCGAACCGGTCGGTGGGGCTCATGGTGCTTCCCTGGGGCGCATGCATCACCTTCCACTCTGGCAGATCGTCGCCGGTACCGGTCGGGGGCACCCGGCACCGGCCCGGTGACATCCGCGCGCCGCACTCACCCGGACGGCCCGGTGCGCTGGTGGGGGGCGGTGGCCGGTGGTGGCGTGGAGGGACACAGCCCGTCCTCGGGACCGTCCTCGGGAGGCCCTCGCATGATCCGTCCGTCCTGTCTCCTCGCCTCCGCCCTGACCGCGGGGGTGCTGCTCTCGACGGCCGCCTGCTCGAACGGCGGAGGTGACGGCGGCGGCTCCGGCCGTACGGACTCCCCCGCGTCCCCGGCGTCCACGGTCCCGGCCTCTCCCGTGGCCGAGGAGACCGGTGCCGCGAAGGCCTCGCCCTCCCCGTCCGTCCGGGCGCTCACCAGGGCCGAGGCGCAGTCGGCGCTCATCACCAACTCCGACCTGGGGTCGCAGTGGGACGAGTCGAAGGGCGTGGCGGCCTGGCACGACAGGCTGCTCAAGAGCAAGGTCGACGCCTCGGCCTTCGTCACCGACAAGGGGAACGCCCAGCAGTGCCAGAAGCTGCTGGACGGCCTGTACACGGAGGACCTGCTCGGCAGGCCGCAGGGCGCCGGTGCCGTCACCGGCTTCGACGACAGCGACAACGACGCCCAGATGCGCTACGAGGTCGCCTCGTACGGGAAGAGTGCCCTGGACACCCGGTTCGACTGGCTGAAGACGCTGCCGGACGTCTGCGACGAGTTCACGGCCGTCAACGGCAAGGGCGACAGGCAGACCGTCCAGGTCGTCTCGACACAACTGCCCGATGTGGGGGACGCCCGCCAGGGCCTGCGGGTGACGATGAGCGGTGAGCTGGAGGGCGACCCCGAGACGCTGACCCTCGACTTCGCGGCGGTGCGGGTCGGCGACAGCGCCCTGTCCCTCACCAACGGTGGCCTCTCCGGCACCGAGCACCAGTCGACCGAGCAGGCGGTCCAGGCGGGCACGAACCGGCTGAAGGACGTCCTGGCGGGGAAGTCGCCCGCCCCGACTCAGGGCTGAGGAGCGGCCGCCCGGACGCACCGCGGCCCGGGCAACCTGTGAAGGGGCTGCCGCGGGCCGGAGGTGTCAGTGGGTGCGGGTCAGAGCCGGTCCATTCGGGTGTAGGGGCTCAGGACGCGGACCTGGCGGGCGCCGAAGTCGACGAGCATCGCGATGCCCTCTTCGACGCCGACGATCGTGCCCAGGCCGTACTGGTCGTGGGAGACGCGGTCTCCGAGGCTGAACTCCTTGGCCACGGGGACGACGGGTGCAGCGAAGGGGCTGGTGGGCAGGTGGCGCCGGGGCGCGGAGGATTTACTCATCGTGATTCCAGTATGGGCCCTATTCCGGCGGGCGGTAGGGCTTGATGGTCTCGATCGCGCTCCGACTCGGCGTCCCCGCGGACTGCGGAACGGGGCGGACGGGGTGCCTCCCGTGCGGTCTCCGCCCGGCCGGCCGGGCGTTCTCGGAGGTCAGCCGTCGGGGCGCGGGCTCCGTGATCTTTCCGGTGCGCGGGGCCGGCCGCCGGGCGAGCCTGTCGCGGACCGGACAACCAGCGACGGCGAGTCCCGGGCCGGCCCGCCCGGGAGGCCGGCCGGACGCCCGGGTCAGCCCACCAGGAGTTCGCGCTTGAGGTCGCGCAGTTCCCGGGCGTCGATGTGCAGGCCGTCCTTCAGGTACGAGCGGAAGTCGCCGTACTCGGCGCGGACCTCGTCGAAGCCCGAGTCGAGATACTCGGCGCGGACGTCGAGCAGGGGCTTGTAGACGGCGGCCTGGGCCGGGGGCATGGCCGCGAGCGTGGCCGCGTTGACGGCGGCGCGGTAGGTGTTGCTGGCGAGGCAGTCGCTCGTCACCGTGGAGCGCGGGACGCCGAGGGCGGTGAGCAGTGCCGCGCTGGACCAGCCGGTGCGGTCCTTGCCGGCCGTGCAGTGGTAGAGGACGCCGTCGCCGTCGGCCGCCCCGGCGTAGACGGTCGTGTAGGCGGCCCGCGCGGTGTCGCCGCCGACCATGAACTTCTCGCCGTCCACCATGATCTTGAGGGCCTCGGCCTCGGTGGTCGGCATGACCGTGAGCGTCGACGACCCGGCGAGCACGTCGGCGATGGTGTAGGAGGCGCCGGAGGGCACCCGGTCCGGGGCCGAGGCGCGCTCCGACGCCATCCGCAGGTCGTACACCGCGTGGATGCCCGCTTCAGCTTCGCGAGGTCGGCGTCGCTGAGCCTGTTCAGGGCGTCCGAGCGGTAGATCTCGCCCATCTTGACCCAGTGGCCGTCGGTCGTGCGGTAGCCGCCCGCGTCCCGGAAGTTGACCGCGCCGTCGAGCTTGATCAGGCGGTCGGCGAGGTGGAGGGAGCCGCCGTGCCGGGGGACCAGGTCGAACCACTGCCGGTCGGCGGCGGGCAGTCCGCGCACGGTGACATCGCCCTTGGCACCGCCCCTGGCGACGGCCCGCCCGGCGGCGCGGACGACCACCTCGCGCACTCCGGGGGCCTTCCACACGATGCGGTACGAACCGTCGTCGCCGGCGGTGACAGTCGCGGACGTGAATGCTCAGCTCAGGTCCGGCCGGGAGTGGACCCCGCCCGTGGTGTCGCGGACGACGACGTGCCGGACGGCGTGGTTCTCGTCGGCGGCGGGCAGGTCGGTGCCGACGTCGGACGCGTCAGACGAGCGCGCTCGTGGCTCGCCACTGGTCCCAGGTCAGGTTCCAGTCGCCGTAGCCGTTGCCGACGGCGACCGTGTCCCGGGAGCCGACGACCTTGACGACGTCGCCGGGAATGACCTCGTCGAAGAACCGCTTCGCGGGGCCGCCGGTGGCGAGTCCGACGCAGCCGTGCGTGACGTTCTGACGGCCGCCGTAGACGTTCGCCTTCGGGTTCTGGTGGAGGTAGGTGCCCGAGGCGGTGAGGTGGACGGCGTAGTAGTAGTAATCCGCGTACTGGTCGCCGTAGCCGACCGAGCGCGAATCCATGAAGACCTTGGACGCCTTGTCGGAGACGACCATCGTGCCGTTCCAGGTGTCCATGCCCGGCGCGCCCGCCGTGATCGGGACGCGGCGCGACGATCCGGCGGTTTCGAGCGTCATGAAGTGTGTACGGACATCCACTGTGGCGACGAAGGAGCGGCCGACCGTGAAATGCCTGGTGATTCCGGCCCCGGCCCGGACGGTGACCGCCGTGCCGGGCTTCCAGTACCTGCGGGGCCGGAAGTCGACGCGCTGTCCGTCGGCGAGGTTACGGTCCTTCACCCAGCCCCAGGAGCCCTCGACCTCGGCGGTCACCTTCAACTGTCGTTCGACAGAGGCTCGTTCGGCCACCGGTATCGGACGGTCGAAGGTCACCGAGACCGGCATACCGACCCCCACGGTCTGCCCGTCGGCGATGTTGATGTGCGCGCCCGGCAGGGACTCGAGCGGTGTGACCGAGGGTTTCGGCCGTGCCGTGCCCGTCGGCCCGGCGGTGGCGGCCGGCCCGCCCTCCGGCCCGGCCGCCCCGCCCCCGCCGTCGGCGGCCGCTTGCGCCGAACATCCGGCGAGCGCGAGCGCGCACACCGCCGCCGCGCTCCAGGCGCGGGCCGACCGGCCTCTGCGGCCTCGCAGTTCCGTGGTCATGGTGATCCCCCCGTGGTGTGCTTCGATGTGCGACGTACGGGACCTGTACGCGCGGCGGGGCCGGCCTGGTTGCACACGGCCGGAGAATGCGCGGACATTCGGGCGGGGGGCATGACCGAGGAAGAGTTCGACGCGTTCTACGCGACCGCGTTCCCCCGGCTGACCGGCCAGCTCTACGCGTTCACGGGGGATCACGGCGAGGCGCAGGACGTCGTCCAGGAGGCGTTCGTCCGCGCCTGGGACCGGCGGCGCGAGTTCCTCGCCGACGGAGCTCCCGAGGCGTGGATACGGACCGTGGCGACACGGCTCGCGGTGAGCCGCTGGCGCCGGGCCCGCCGCTGGCTGGAACTGGTGCGGCGCACCCCGCCGGCCGACCACACCCCGGGCCCGGGACCCGAACGCACCGCGCTCGTCGCCGCGTTGCGCACGCTCCCCGAGGCGCAGCGGATGGCGATCGTTCTGCACCATCTGTGCGACTTGAGTGTCGAGCAGGTAGCCTCCGAAACCGGTGCCCCCGTCGGCACGGTCAAGGCCCGGCTCGCTCGGGGCCGGGCGGCGCTGGCACGGGTGCTCTCGGAGGATTCGGCGGATCCGGCCGGCTCCGCGCGTCCGTCGGGCTTCGCGGGCGCGCCGGGCGAGGGGGAGAGGGAGGACGACCGTGTCCGATGAACTCACCACCGCTCTGCGCGAGTTGGCGACCGAGGCGGAGAGGCCTCCGGCGCTGACGGGGACGGAGATCCGGGGCCGGGCGACGGGCCGCCGACGCCGCCGCCGAATGGCTGTGGCCGCGGCCGGCGTCTCCGTCGCCCTCGTCCTCGCCCTGGTCGCGGTGCTGGGCCCGGACGGCGGGGCGCGGCACGAGCCTCCGCCGGCCGCTAGCCCCACCGTCGCCCCGAGCCTGCCGGTGACGGCGCCGGACGCCACGATCGACCTGGGCAGGCGTGTGATCTCGGTCGCCGGCCACCGGCTGACGCTCCACGGCGACAACCTGACCGAGGACGGGCCGGCGGTCCGGACGACGGTCGCCGGGAAGGAGGCCACCATGAGGGTCTCCGGCAAGACGGTCGGCCTCGACGGCGGCTACTCCTTCAACGCCTCCTGGGTGGTCAAGCTGGCCCGGCCCGACGGCACGACGGACTACGTCGGCTCCATGGCGGTCGGCGACAAGGGCATCTCCGACCCCGACAACGGCTGGATCGGTCTGGACATGACCGATGCCAAGCTGCTGTACGACCGGCTCGCACCGGGCGCGGTGGTCGAGATCCGGCCGTCGGCCAACGCCTCGGCCTCCTCGGCGGCGAACAGGGGTAAGGCGACAGCGGGCGCGGACGCGGCCACCACCTCGGGCACGGTCACCGGCACAACGGCCGGCTCCGGGACCTCGAACTCGGGAACCTCGGGCGGCTAGCGCGGCCCGCCGCCCGTGCCCTCAGAGGGGCGGCTGGGCCGGGGCGGGTCCGAGGGTCGTCGTGCCCGGGGCGGTGCGGTGGCCCAGGCCTGTGCGGTAGGCGTCCAGGGCCGCCTCCACCCGGCCGGTGCGCCGCAGCAGGTCGCCGAGCAGCCGGCACAGGTCCGCCAGGTCGCCCGCCGCGCCCGCCCGCTCCAGCAGGCTCATCGCCCGCACATAGTGCTCCTCGGCCGCCTCGGTGTCCCGGGCGTCCTCCGCGATGATCCCGAGCAGGCGGTGCGCGGCGGCCGCGTGGATGGCGCCCCGCTCGGAGTTCAGGTCGCCGAGCACCTGCCGCAGCAGTTCGTCCGCCTCGTCGGACCTGCCGCGCCGGTGCAGCACGTCGGCCAGTTCCACCGCGACCTGGCTGGTGTAGAGCGCGGCCCGCTTCGCGGAGAGCATGGCCTGCGCCTCGCGCAACTCACCCTCCGCACGCTCCAGTTCGCCGTTCTGCGCGTACAGATACCCGCGCATCCAGTGGCAGTTGGCGAGCTCGGTGCGGATCTGGAGCTGGCGGTAGAGCTCGGCGGCCTTGGCGAGGGAGGCGTCGGCCTCGGCGATCCGCCCCTCGGCGATCATCGTCCGCGCCACCGACCGGTGCATCCGCGCCACCAGCGCCGGGTCCTGGACCTGCGGCGCGAGAGCGAGCGCGAACTCGGCTGCCTGGGCGGCCCGGGCATGCGCGCCCATGTCCATGTAGGGCGCTATGACTCCCGTGTAGAGGAGGAGCAGCGCCTCGGGATCGTGCAGGCCCGTCCGGTTGAGCTCGTCGAGGGTGGACTCGAACAGGTAGCAGGCGTAACGGAGTTCACCGGCGAGATAGTGGGAGACCGCCCGGCCCCGCACGGCGGGCACCCGCTGCGTCAGCGGCGCGTCCCCCAGCCGCTGCTCCGACTCCTCGAAGCGCCGCTGCGCCGTCTCCAGATCCCCGGTGTCCAGGGCGCATTCACCGAGTCCGAGAAGCGCCGCCGCCTGTTCGGCGACCAGCCCGTGGGCCTCCGCCTCCGCGAGCAGAACGGCGTAGACCTCGGCGGCCACCTCGGCCTCTCCGGTGGAGAGCGTGCGCTGCGCGTCCGTCAGCCGCAGCCGCAGGTCGGTGGCGAGGTGGGCGGGCCGTCCGGTCGCCAGCTCCTCGTACGCGACGCCGAGCCGGCCGGCTATGTGCCGCAGCGCGGGCTCGGACGCCCGGACCCGGCCGGCCTCCAGCGTGGAGATGTACGCGGGCGTGTACACGGGCTCCGCGAGCTGTTTCTGCGTCAATCCACGTTCTGTACGCAGCCGTTGCACCCTGCGCCCGATGATCTCAGGGTCGTCCCGCTCCGCCATGGGTCAAGCATGCCATCAAGCCGAGTCGAGCCGGTCCGGCTTTTGACTACTGTCCGACTTCGGGACCCTCTTGCGATGTGCGCCCGGGAGCCTCTACGTTAAGTGCCGGATTAAGCATGCTTAATACGCCGCTGTTGTTGCGAGGTCACCGTGCTCCGACGTATTTCCGCGCGCTACTCCAGAGGGCTTCTCGCCGCCGTCATCGCGGTCGCCGCGCTGGTCACGGCGGCGAACGTCGGCCCCGCGAGAGCGGCCGACCAGGCCCCCGCGGCCCACACCGTCACGCACACGACCGGTCACCAGGGACTCTCCGCGGGCCGGTGACGTCCTCTCCCGCGGGCGCCCGGCACCGGCGAATCCCCCGTACGGCGAGAACAGGGCGCCTACGCTGACCCGGTGACCTCTACCGCCGCTCGTACCGCGCTGGACCTCACCGCCGACCTCCCGGTCCCCGCCCTGGAGGACTTCTACCGGGATCTGCACCGGCATCCCGAACTGTCGCTGCGCGAACACCGTACGGCCGCCCTCCTCGCGGAGCGGCTGCGCGAGGCCGGATACGACACGACCGAGGGCGTGGGCGGTACGGGCGTCGTCGGCGTCCTGCGCAACGGGGACGGGCCGACCGTCCTGCTGCGCGCCGACATGGACGCGCTGCCCGTCACCGAGGAGACCGGGCTGCCGTACGCCTCGGAGACGGCCGGGGTCATGCACGCCTGCGGCCACGATCTGCACGTCACCTGGCTCACCGGCGCGGCACAGGCGCTCGCCGCCGGACGGGACACCTGGTCCGGCACGCTGGTGCTGGTCGGGCAGCCCGCCGAGGAGACCGGCGAGGGCGCGGCCCGCATGGTCGCGGACGGTCTCCACGAACGCTTCCCGGTGGCCGACGTCCTGCTCGCCCAGCACGTGGCGCCCGGCCCCGCCGGGCTCTACGCGCACTCCCCGGGCCTGATCATGTCCGCCTCGACCGACATCGACATCGTCGTGCACGGCCGGGGCGGGCACGGCTCGCGGCCCGAGGCGACCGTCGACCCGGTGGTGACCGCCGCGTACATCGTGACGCGGCTCCAGACGGTCGTCAGCCGGGAGATCGCGGCCCGGGATTCCGCCGTGCTGACGGTGGGACGGATCGAGGCGGGCACCCGGCACAACATCATCCCGTCCGAGGCCCGGATCGCCCTGAACCTGCGGACGCAGTCGCCGGACGTGCGGGAACGGATGATCGCCGCCGTGCGGCGCGTGGCGGCGGGCGAGTGCTCGGCGGCCGGCTGCCCGGCCGAGCCCACGGTCACCGTCGGCAACGACTTCCCGATGACCGTCAACGACGCCGGCACCGACCGCCGTATCACCGCCGTGCACGGGGAGGTCTTCGGTGCCGGGACGATCCTCGACCCCGGTCCGGCCATGGGCAGCGAGGACTTCCCGCGGCTCGCGGACGGCCGCATCCCCTACTCCTACTGGTTCGTGACCAGCACGCCCGCCGACGTCTGGAACGCGGCCCCGGGCGCCGACGACCTCATGATCCGGCTCGCCGCCGTGCCCAGCAACCACAGTCCGCACTTCGCCCCCGACCTGTCCACGGTCGCTCCGGGTGTGCGGACCCTGGTGTCGGGGGCGCTCGCCTCGCTGGCGGCCGGGGCCTGAACTCCCCCGGACCGGCGCCGCTCAGGCCTGGGTCTGCAACTGGCTGAGCTGGCGCCGGACATGGTCCAGCGCGCCCTCCCGGCGTCCGGGCACACGCTGCCTCAACCGGGCCAGTTCCGCCCCGAGTTCGCGGGCCCGCGCCGGATCGGCGATACGGCCCCACTGGTGATGGGCGCGGTCCACGGCCGACTCCACCTCCGGGGCGCCCGGCGCCTGTCCCCCGTCCAGCCGGGTCGCGGCGAGGGCCAGCCAGCCGCGGCAGCTCCGCTCCGCGTCCCCCGCGAGCATCGCCAGGTCGGCCCGTACCTCCATCCAGTGCAGCGCCTGCTCGGAGCCGTGCCCGTGCGTCCGCAGCGCCTCCCGCTCCGACCGCGCCGCCAGCGCGAGGGCGTCCTCGTGACGGCCGTCGCGGACCGCCGCGGTGATCTCCCCGTGCGGATCGGGGGACGGTGAACCGGCTCGCCGCTCCGTCTGGCCGGGGACCGCCACGGGTGGCGCGGGCGGGGCGGCCGGGGGAACCGGCGGGGGCGCGGGCGCGGCGGCGGGTGCAGCCGGCGAGGCGGGCGTGCGCGGCGGAGCCGTGACAGACGCGAACTCCGGCGGCGGAGCCGTGACCGTCGTGAACTCCGGCGCGGGAGGCCATGGTTGCCCGGCCCAGGACTGTCCGGGCGCGAGCACGAGGTCCGTCGCCCCCTGCCGGGCACTCTCCTCGCCCGACGCCCTCGTCAGGGCCTGCTGGTGGAGTTGCGCGGGGTGTGGCCGGTGGCCGCTGCGGAGCAGGGTGGCGACGGCTCTCATGTACGCCGGCTGTGCCACCGTACGACGGGACGGCGGCGGGGCGACGCGCCCGTACAGCTCGGTCGACGGGCCCGCCGTGAGGGGGCGCCCGGCGAGGAACTCCCAGGCGTCCGCGTCCGCGTGCAGGTCGACGAAGACGGTCGTCGAACCCGGTGGGCGCAGCCGCAGTTCGTCGGCGATCCAGCGCCAGGGGAAGGCCGTGTAGCGGACCGTCGCCGGGGTGGTGCGGGCCAGCGCGAGGTGCGGAAGCCGCTGGCGGCGGTCGAGTTGGAGCTGTCCCGTCACGAACATGGTCAGCGGTCCGGGCGCCGTCGCCGCCGCGCGCAGCCGGGTCAGCACGCCCTGCGGCTCCAGCGGGTCGGCCAGTTCGACGACGTTCGCCGTGTCGGTTCCCGACAGCACCGGCGGGGCGACGGCGGCGAGCACGGGGAGCACGGAAGCCGCGTCCACCAGACACCCCTTGCCCACGGGTGAGGCGGCGAGGAGCAGCACGGTTCCGGGCACAGATTCTCTCCCCCATCGTTCGGACACCTCAGCACCGTAACGGCTGCGCCTGCAAAGAGGGGACGCGAAGAGACGAACGCCCCCGCCCGGCCCAGGGACCGGGAGCCCGTGTCCGGGGTCCGCGGTGTCCGCGTCCGGGCCTCCCGGAGTCCGTGTCCGCGGCCCCGGCTACATCCGCCGGCCGTCGGCCGCCCGGCGGCGCACGGCGAAGATCGTGGTGTCGTCGCCGAGCCGTCCGCCGCAGTGGTCCAGTGTGCCGTCGCGCACCCACCGGACGAGCCGGTGCGGGTCGGCGGTGCGCGGGTCCCGTGCCAGCGCCTTGGTGAGGGTGTCGCGGAGCGGGAAGAAGACGCCCGCCGCGTCGCGGGCCTCGGTCACCCCGTCGGTGACCATGAGCAGCGTCTCCCCGAGGGCGAGGGGGACGCGGAGCACCGGTGGCGGCGCGGAGGCCAGATCGCCCATGCCGAGCGGGAGTCCGTCGCCGGGAGGCAGGCTCCGCACCCCGTCCGGAGTGACCACGAGCGGTGGTTCGTGGCCGAAGTTGATGACCTCCACCGTGGCCGGGGTGTCCTCGGGGAAGGCGACCAGGACTCCGGTCGCGAAACGGTCGCCGTCGTCGCTGCCGAGCGCCACGCGGTAGCCGTTGTGCCGCAGCATCCGCACCTCCAGCCGCCCGGCGACCGTGGTGAGCACCGGCTCGTGGTACGCCGTCTCGCGGAAGGTGCCGAGCAGCGAGGCCGCCGCCTCGACCGCCGCCAGGCCCTTCCCCTGGACGTCTCCGAGCAGCAGGCGGGTGCCGTGCCGGCCGGGCTGGATGTCGTAGAAGTCGCCGCCGACCCGGGCCTCGCTGTCGGCGGCGAGGTAGACGGCCGCGTGGTCGAGGCCGCCCCAGCCCGGGGGCATCGGGCGCAGCACGGTGCGCCGGGTCGTCTCGGCGACGTCCCGCATGTGCAGCATCTGGCGCTCGGCGCGCAGCCGCACGGAGCAGGCGAGGGCCGCGAGGGCGCTGCCGGCCACGACGAGAACGAAATCGGGCAGGCCGTTCTGGTACCGGTGTGGCCAGGACGCGTCGATGACGCCGTAGGCGAGCAGCGACAGCCCGGCGAACACCACCGTGCCGAGGACTCCGCAGATCGCCGCGGCGATGACCGGAACGAGCACGAGCCAGGAGATGATCCGGAACCGGCCGGAGGTGTTGGCGTCGAGCAGCGCGATGCCGAGGAGGAGCAGCAGCGGGGGCAGCCAGGCCACGCTGTGTCCGTGCAACCGCAGCGGCGTCGACCGCTGCAGGGCGTCCGGCAGCCCGGGGCGGGGCCGCAGGGCGTGCCGGAGCCGCTCGCGTACGGATCTCCGGGCGGCCACCTCCCCGTTCCGCCTCCGTCTCGTTTTCTCAGTAGGCGACGGACATACGGCCGTGCGGGTGGACGGGCATCTCGAGCTGGTCCACGAAGGCCATCGCGTAGTCCTCGGCGCTGATGCGGCTCTGGCCGCCCGCGTCGGTGAGCATGCGGTCGCCGCCGATCCTGAACTCGCCCGTGCGTTCGCCGGGGGCGATCTCGGCGGCGGGCGAGATGTAGGTCCAGTCGAGGTCGTCGACGTCGCTGCGCAGGTAGGTGAGGGCGTCGCGGTGGGCGAGTGCCTCGGGCAGGTAGGCCTCGGGGAAGTCCGGCTGGTCGCAGGCGGCCTCGCCGGGCGCGACCTCCAGGGTGCCCGCCCCGCCGACGATCACGAGCCGGTGCACCCCGGCCGAGCGGACACCCTCCACCAGGGAGTGGTTGAGGGCCAGGAAGGGTTCGCGGGGATCCGAGCCGTCCCGGGGCGGGACGCACGCCGACCCCACCGCGTCCGCGCCGGCCACCAGCTCGGCGACCTTCGCCGCGTCCGAGGCGTCCGCCGCCGTCGCGGCGACCCCGGGGACCGGGGACTGCCCGGAGCGGCTGACCGCGACGACCTGGTGTCCGCGCGCCGACGCCTCCGTGGCGATACGGCTGCCGACCATGCCGGTGGCACCGAAGAGTACGAGCTTCATGCACCTCAGCGAAGCACGCGACCATGATCACCGCATCCCGGCACAGCGGGGGAAAGGGGTGCCGTGGGGGATGCGGGCGGGGCGACCTGGAGGCGCCTGGGGAGGGTTCGACCCCGAGTTGCCAGGGGCTGCGGCGAGGTGTGACCTGGAAGGCGGGGGCGAGCAGAGAGGAGTCCTTCCATGGCTCAAGCCGCACCCGTGTCAGGGACACCAGGTACATCCGGATCGTCCGATGTCTTCGGGGCACAGACCCACACGATCGCGCAGTGGGCCCTACCCGTCGCCGGCGGACTCGTCTACGGCTACTGGGCCGCCGCCATCAACCGGGACGCCGGTGCGATCACGGGCTGGAACGTGCTGTTCGGCTTCGTGTGCGCCATCGCGTTCGCGGCGGCCTACGTGGCCGCACGGACCGTGGCTCCGCTGATGCGGCGCGAGACGCACGCGCTGGTGTGGGCCGTGTTCGCGGGCTGCGCGTTCGGTTTCCTGTACAGCCAGACCGACGCGACCGTCCTGCGGTCCGTGTTCATGTCGCTGCCGGTGGCGGTGGGCGTGTACGCGGTGGCCTTCTACCGCTACTACACGCACGAGGACGCGGAGGGCAGGGCGAGCAAGTAGGCGCGAACAGCAAGCACATGAGGCCCCGGCGCAGTGCCGGGGCCTCATGCGTCTCCCTCACTCACCTACTCACCTGCCACCTGGGACCCAGTCCCAGGAGTTCGAGGAGGAGCCGGAGACGGTCCAGCTCCACGCGCTGGAGACGGTGAAGGTCCAGGAGCCGGAGGCGCTCACGCTCCAGCCGGGGTCGTTGCCGGGGTTCCGGTCGTTGTCCCAGTGCGCGTTGTGCCAGGTCCCGTCCTTCTGGTCGGGGCACGGGTCCGAGCAACTCGGCACCCACTGGCCGTCGGTGGAGACGAACGCCGCGCTGGCCCAGGCATGGGCGCCGACGAGCCAGTACCAGACGGTGGTGCCGGACACGCTCTGCCCGTTCACCGCGCACTCCACGCGGTCCTGGCTGCCCGAGGGAAGCGAGCCGACGACGGGCGAGGCGGTGCTGGGCTGAAGCCGCAGGTTCATCTCACCGCTGGAGATGACGGTGCCGCGGACCGAACTGCCGGAGCCGTCGCCGGTGTGCGCCGACTCGGTCGCCGCCATGGTGGGACCGGCGGCCAGGGCGGTCAGTACACCGCCGCTGAGCAGGGCCGCGGCAAGAATCCGCGGAGCTGGGGTGGTGCGCATATCGGCCTCCTTCTCCCCAGATCCAGGAAACACCCGTTCGGGTGAGGGCTCCACCCGAACGGCCAGAACCCATGGGGCCCAAGGGAAGCGTGCGTCCGATGCGTGGGGGCTCCCCGTACGGCTTGTCCTATGCGCCCATTTGCAGGCGGCCCGGTCGCGTACGGGGTCCGGGAGGCCTTGCCTGAAGACGTGTCCCCTCGTGCCCGGAGCGCCCTGTCGGCCGTGCTGATCGCGCTCGCCTGCCTCCTCGCGCCGCTCGGCGCGCTGTCGGCGTGGGCGACGTACGGCCTCGGCGACTCCGAGCGGTACGAGGCCACCATGGCGCCCCTCGCCGCCGACGAGGACGTTCGGGACGCCATCGCGGCCGGCGTCACCGACGACATCCTGCGCGAGGTCCACGTACGGCCGCGGCTCCAGGGGCCGGTGAACCACTTCGTGCGGGACGCCGTGCGCTCGTTCACCGAGACCGAGGCCTACCGCACGGCGTGGGAGACCGCCAACCTGGCCGCGCACGAAGCCGTGATGCGGGCGCTGCGCGAGGACCACGAGGGCGCGGTGACCGTCGATCTCGCGCCCATCACCGAGCAGGTCAAACGCCGGCTCGCCGACGACCACATGCCGTTGGCCGCCCGGATCCCGGTCGAGCACACCGAGATCACCGTGCTTGAGGCCGAGGACCTGGCCCGGCTCCGGAAGGGGTTCCACGTGCTCGAAGTCGCCGGATTCTGGCTCCCGTCGGCGTCGGTCGTCTTCGCGGCGACCGGCATCGTCATCGCCGTGCGCCGCCGCCGGGCGGTCCTCGCGACGGGCCTCGGCGTCGCTCTGGGCGCCGCGCTGCTCGGTGCCGCGATCGTCGTGGGCCGCCGGCTCACCCTCGACGACCTGCCGCCCGACGTGTCACGCACCGCCGCGGGCGCGGTGTACGACGCCCTCACCGAGACCCTCCGGTTCGTGAGCTGGCTGCTGCTGGCCGTGGGTCTGACGGTGGCTCTGACCGCCGCCCTCGCCCGCGCGTACGCCCGCCGCCGACGGCCGGCCGAAGCCCCCGCGCAGACTCCGGCGGACCAGTCGACCCACGTGGGAGCCTGACCGCGTACCACGGGGGAGCCTGACCACGCGCCACGGGGGAGCCCGACCGCGCACCGCGCGCCTGCGCGCGAAGTCGCCCTCCACCGTGCGCGACCGTCCCCGGGGCCGCTCCGGGGAAACCGCCATACTTGGGGCATGTCCCGCGAGTTCCCCATCGGCCTCACCCCTCCCGACTGGCTGGTCAGGAACCTCCGGCCGCAGCGGGCCCCCGTCAACCGGGCCGCCACCGCCCGCGCCGGCGTCGCCCTGGCACTCCCCCTCGCCGTCGGCCTCGCCTGCGGACAGCCCGCGTACGGCGCCCTCGCCTCCATGGGCGCGCTGTCCGGAGTCATCGGCGACACCGCCGACGCGTACCGCATGCGGATCTTCAACATCGCCGTCCCCCAGCTCTTCGGCGCGATCGGCGTCACGATCGGCGCGGCGGTCTACGGGCACGGCTGGACCGCTGTCGTGACGGTGACCGTGGTCGCGCTGGTCTCCGGGATGATCTCGTCGATCGGCGCCGTCGCCTCCGTCACCGGACTGCTGCTGCTCCTCAACTGCGTGATCGGCGCCGGACTTCCGCTGCCCGGCGCCTGGTGGCTCGCCCCGCTACTGATGGCCGGCGGCGGACTCCTCGTCCTCGCGCTGACCCTGCTCGCCTGGCCGCTGCGCTCGGGAGTGCCGGAACGGTCCGCCGTCGCGGGCACCTACCGCACCGTCGCCGACCTGCTCGCCGCGAGCGGCACCGACGACTACGGCCGCCTCCGCCTCGCCGTG
The DNA here is from genome assembly GCF_053600395.1 of Streptomyces sp. NPDC005070. Taxonomy (NCBI): domain Bacteria; kingdom Bacillati; phylum Actinomycetota; class Actinomycetes; order Kitasatosporales; family Streptomycetaceae; genus Streptomyces; species Streptomyces sp. NPDC005070. The sequence continues at coordinate 49,872 of NZ_JBSFZS010000018.1, forward strand.
ACCCAGTCCCTGAACGAGTCGTACGACCTCGTCCTCGCCCGGCGCGCCTTCCACCACGGCCGCAGCCCCGACCTCGTCCGGCTGCTCGCCCAGCTCAACGCCGTCACCCCCGTCGTCGAGGCCGCGCCCGCCGCCCACCAGCGGGGTGAGCCGCTGCCCGCCGCGATCCCCGCCGCCGTGAGCCTGCTCGCCGACACCGTCGAGACCGGCGGCACCGACCCCCTCGAACTGCGGCTGCCCGCCCCGGCCGACGAGACCGCGCGCGCCGTCGACCACGCCCTGCGGCACGCCGCCCGTGTCGTGACCGACCGGTCCCCGGACCCGTACGTCCTCGACGACCGCCTCGGCCGGCCCGCCGCGCTGCGTGTCCGCGCCGCCCGAGCCACCCGCAACGTCCTTCTGTCGGCGGCATCCTGGCGCTACGGCACCCGCCTCGCCCTGTGCATCGGCCTCGCCCAGGTGCTCGTCTCGACCGTGGAAGTACCGCGCTCCTACTGGGTCGCGCTCACCATCACCTTCGTCATGAAGCCCGACTACGGCTCCGTCTTCTCCCGGGCCCTGCTGCGCGCCCTCGGCACGGTCGCGGGCCTCGTGGTCGCGGCGACCGTGCTGACGCTGGTACCGCGCGGCTGGTGGGACGTGCCCGTGCTGATGGCGCTCGGCGCGCTCATCCCGGCCCTGACCCCGCGCGGCTACGGCTACCAGACCGCCGCCATCACCCCGGTGATCCTGCTGCTGTCCGACATCCTCAACCACCAGGGAACCGGGCTCATCGTCCCCCGGCTGGTCGACTCCCTGGTCGGCTGCGGCATCGCCCTGGTGGCCGGATATCTGCTCTGGCCGGAGAGCTGGCACGCCCGGGTCGGCGACCGGCTCGCGGACGCGGTCGCCGACACCGCCGGCTATGTCGAGCTGGCCTTCGGGGACGCCGCGGAGCCCGCGGCCCGCGCCCGCAGCAGGCGCCGGCTGTACCGCGACCTGTCCTCCATCCGTACGGAGTTCCAGCGCGCGCTGACCGAACCGCCGCCGAACGGGCGCCGCGCCGCGGCCTGGATGCCGCTCGTCGTCGCCGTCGAGCGGATCGTGGACGCCACGACCGCCGCCCGGGTCCGGGTCAGACAGGGTGCGGCCGAGCCGTCCGCCGCCGAGATCTCCACCATCGCCCGCCAGCTCCGGGAGCTGTCCGAGGGTTTGCGCGAGACGGATGTGCTCTTCGCCGTCCGCACCGATCTCACCGGGCCCGCGGGCAGCGTCCTCGAACCGGTGCGACAGGAGGTCGCGGCAGCGAGGGCGATCACCTCACCGCATTGACACGGGAGGCGTCGGCACCGACTATTCGGCCATCGTCCCGGCTCCACGCGCGGGACGGACGGAACTCGGAATTCCGACAAATCACCATGGTAGGAAAGTGAACCCGTGGGCGCTGTAGGGGGGTTGACGCGACGGTTGTCCGGAGCGCCGCCCCTGCCGAAGATCACCATCTATGGCCGCTAACCTTACGTGTCCGTCCTGGCCAGGGATTGACGGGATCAACTCACGCGAAGGGTTGCGCACATGGGCATTCTCACTCTCCTGCGGAATGCGTTCGGCCGCTCACGCAAGGGTCGTGACGCTGACGCGGAGACCTCGCGAGAGGCCACGTCGACCGCGACGGTCCCGGCTCCCGCCGCGGAGCCGACACATTCCCCCGAGGCCGAGCCGGCCTCCACCTCAGCACCGGAGGCCGAGCCGAGAATCCCGGCACCCGCCTCCGAGCCCGAACCCTCCGTGGTCGACGAACTGGTGTCGGCCGCCTTCGACAACGTAACGGTCCCCAGGCAAACGCCTCCGGCGGAACCCACCAGCCAGAAGACCCCGACCCCCGAGGTCGAGCCCGAGGCCGAGGCCGAGCCGACCGCTGAGGCCGAGGTCGCGGAAGAAGCTGCCGCGGAGCCGACCGCGGAGGCCGAGGTCGAGGCCGCCCCCGAGGCGGAGCCCGTCGCCGAGACGGAAGCCGCCCCCGAAGCAGAGGCCCCCGCGGAGCAGGAGGCCGAGCCGGTCACCGAGCCCGAGCCCGAGGCTGCGCCCGCCGTGGTGGCGGAAGCTGCCCCCGAGGTGGAGACCGAGCCGGTCGCAGAGACCGAGGCCGCCCCCGAGGCCGAGGCCGAGGCTGAGGCTGCGCCCGAGGCCGAGCCGACCGCTGACGCCGAGCCCGTCGCCACCGTCGAGGCCGAGGTCGAGACCGAGGCCGCCCCCGAGGCCGAGGCGGAAGCCGCCGCGGAGTCCGAGCCGGCCGCTGAGGCCGAGCCCGTCGCCGCCGTCGAGGCGGAGGCGGAGCCGGTCGTCGAGGCCGTGCAGGTGGACGAGCCCGCGGTCGCCGACGGCGGCGAGGCCCCACAGGAGGCACCCGCAGCCGACGACGAAAGCAGCACGGGTGGTGCGGGTGGGAACGACCGCGCCGAAGGCGAAGCCGAGGCGGAAGCCACGGACGAGCCCGAGCCGGTCACTGAGGCCGAGCCCGAGGCGGAGCCGGTGACCGAGGCCGAGCCCGTGGCCGAGGCCGAGGTCGAGGTCGAGGTCGAGGTCGAGGTCGAGGCGGAGCCCGTGGCCGAGGCCGAGACGGAGCCGGTCACCGAGGCCGAGCCCGTGACCCAGGTCGAGACGGAGCCGGTGACCACGGCGGAGCCGGACGCACTCGACCACGTCAGGGCCGAGGCCCCGGCCCTGGTCACGGCGTACCAGGAAGCCGGCACCGCCCTCCAGAAGCACGACCTCACCGGCAAGCACGCCAAGGTCTACCTGGTCCTCGACCGCTCCTCGTCCATGCGCGCCTACTACAAGGACGGCTCCGCCCAGGCCCTCGGCGAGCAGGCCCTGGCCCTCGCCGCCCACCTGGACCCGGCCGCGACGGTCCACGTCGTCTTCTTCTCCACCGAGCTGGACGGCACCGGCACCCTCACGCTCGCCGAGCACGAGAACAAGGTCGACGACCTGCACGCCGGCCTCGGCCGCATGGGCCGTACGAGCTACCACGTCGCCGTGGAGGAAGTGGTCACCCACCACCAGCGGTCCGGCTCCACCGACCCGGCCCTGGTGATCTTCCAGACGGACGGCGCCCCGGACGCCAAGACCCCCGCCACCCAGTCCCTCACGGACGCGGCGAAGGACCACCCGGGTGTCTTCTTCTCGTTCGTCGCCTTCGGCGAGCACGACAACAAGGCCTTCGACTACCTGCGCAAGCTGAAGACCGGGAATACGGCCTTCTTCCACGCGGGTCCGGCCCCGCGTGAGTTGACCGACGTCGAGGTCTACGACGGCGTGCTGGAGAACTGGCGCCCGTAACCCGTCCGAGCAGCACCCCGGGCCGCCCCCTTCCCACGCCTTAAAACGGGAAGCGGGCGGCCCACCCATGTCGGCTACGATTTCAAGGTTCACCGGCGACGACCGGCCCACCGGAAACCGGACGCGATCGTCGCCCCACGTAGCGACCTGGGAGCAGCCCGCGATGGCTCGACACCTCATCACCAGCGCCCTTCCGTACATCAACGGGATCAAGCACCTGGGCAACATGGTGGGGTCCATGCTCCCGGCGGACGTGTACTCCCGGTACCTCCGCCAGCGCGGCCACGACGTCCTGTACATCTGCGCGACGGACGAGCACGGCACCCCCGCCGAGCTCGCGGCCAAGGAGCGCGGTCTGCCGGTCGCCGAGTTCTGCGCGCAGGCGCACGACGCGCAGAAGGCCGTGTACGACGGCTTCGAGCTGGCCTTCGACTACTTCGGCCGCAGCTCCAGCCCGGAGAACCGCGACATCACCCAGCACTTCGCGCGCCGCCTGAACGAGAACGGCTTCATCGAGGAGCGCGCGATCCGTCAGGTGTACTCGCCGACGGACGGCCGGTTCCTCCCCGACCGTTACGTCGAGGGCACCTGCCCGCACTGCGGTTACGACAAGGCCCGCGGCGACCAGTGCGAGAACTGCACGCGCGTCCTCGACCCCACGGACCTGATCAACCCGCGTTCGGCGATCTCCGGCTCGACGGACCTGGAGGTCCGCGAGACGAAGCACCTGTTCCTCCTGCAGTCGAAGCTCCAGCACGAGGTCGAGGAGTGGGTGGCCCGCCACGAGTCGGAGTGGCCGCAGCTCGCCTCCTCCATCGCCCGCAAGTGGCTGACCGAGGGCCTGCACGACCGCGCGATCACCCGTGACCTGGACTGGGGCGTCCCGGTCCCGGCCGACACGTGGCCGGAGCTGGCGGCGGAGGGCAAGGTCTTCTACGTCTGGTTCGACGCCCCGATCGAGTACATCGGCGCGACGAAGGAGTGGTCGGACCAGGACACGGAGAACCGCGACTGGAAGTCCTGGTGGTACGACGCGGACTCCGGCGAGAACCCGGTCCGCTACACGCAGTTCATGGCGAAGGACAACGTCCCCTTCCACACCGTGATGTTCCCGGCCACCGAGCTGGGCGTGCGCGAGCCGTGGAAGAAGGTCGACTACGTCAAGGCCTTCAACTGGCTGACGTACTACGGCGGGAAGTTCTCCACGTCCCAGAAGCGCGGTGTCTTCACGGACCAGGCGCTGGACATCCTGCCCGCCGACTACTGGCGCTACTTCCTCATCGCCAACGCCCCCGAGTCGGACGACTCCTCGTTCACCTGGGAGCACTTCACCACCACGGTGAACAAGGACCTGGCCGACACCCTCGGCAACTTCGTCAACCGCGTGCTGTCCTTCTCCAAGAAGCGCTTCGGCGAGGAGGTCCCCGCGGGTGCGGAGGCCGGCGAGGCCGAGGCGAAGCTGGGCACCGAGATCGCGGCCCTGCTCGCGGAGTACGAGACCCAGATGGAGGCCCTCCAGTTCCGCAAGGCGGCCGCCGCGCTGCGCGCCCTGTGGTCCGCGGGCAACTCCTACCTGGAGGAGAAGGCCCCCTGGCTGGAGATCAAGACCAGCCCGGAGGGCGCGGCCCTGACGCTGCGCACGGCGATGAACCTGATCCACCTGTACTCGGTGGTCTCGGAGCCCTTCATCCCGGCGTCCGCCCGCGCGATGCGCTCCGCCTTCGCCCTCGCGGACGACACGGCGACCTGGGTGAGCGCCGACGAGGCCCGCGCCCTGTCCTTCCTCCCCGCCGGCACCCCCTTCACCGTGCCCCCGGTCCTCTTCGCCAAGATCACGGACGAGGACCTGGAGTCGTACAAGGAGCGCTTCGGCGGCGAGCAGCAGGGCTGAGGGAGCCCCCGCGCGCAGCGGCCCACCCGCCCGTCAAGGGCGGTAAAAGGGCTGGTAAAGTCCGCTCACTTGGCGAGGGCGAGCGCCCTCGCGGGGAGGGACTTCGCACGTGGGCAGACACGCCCCGAGACGGCGCGGCCTTGCCGCCGCCGTCTCCTCCTTCGCGGTCGCCGTAGCGGCAGCGGCCATCGCCGTTCTGCCGCAGAGCGGCGCCTCGGCGGACCCGGCCGCACCGGCCGGGTCCACCTCCGAGATCACCCTGACCGATCCGGTCGGCACCCAGCCGCGCGCCGACCGCCCGCTGGTGGCCGGGGCGAGCGGCTTCCTGCACCGGCAGACCGGGATCACCGGGCTGCTGTGGACGGACTACGCCGCCGGCACGAGCACGGTCGTCCGGACCGCCGACGGCGTGTACGCGCCCACGGGTGTCTGCGCGAACCTCGGCTCGTCGACCTGCCCCACCGCCTGGTACGGCAGCGACGCCGACCTGGTCGCGCTGCCGTCGTCCGGCTCCGTCGCCCTGTGGGACCCGGCGACCCGGACGACGACGTCGTTCGCCTCGGACGAGGCGTACCGGGGGCTCGCCGGCCGGACGGTCCTCACCGAGTGGTCGGTGCACGACCTCGTCGACGGCGCCTGGCGCTCCCGCGCCATCTCGCCCAACAGCATGCGGATCACCTCGGGCGCGGTCATGGCCGCCGACGCGCGCGGCGTGCTGTTCAAGGTCGACAGCTACCTGTACTACCTCGACCTCGCGACGGCCACCGCCACCAGGGCCTTCTCCGGCATGGACGCACGGCCGAACACCGTCCTCAGCGACGACCGGATCGGCTGGTACGACGCGGCCGGCGGCAACCTGCACGTCAAGCCCCGCACGGACCCCGACGCCGACGAGCAGGTGATCGACCTGCCCGCGCCCGGTGTCCAGCTCGACGGCGCGCCGGTGCTCTCCGGCGACTGGCTGCTGCTCCCGCTGCACACCGGCACCGGCACCAGCGAGCTGCGGGCCGTCTCCCTGAAGGACGGATCCTCCCAGACCCCGGCGGCCAAGGCGGGGGCGTACGTGCTCCGCGCGTCCGGCGGCGCCGCCCTCGTCACCGGCGGCAGCGGCGCGAGCGACTGGTGGGTGCGGCGCTTCACCGAGGCCGCCGACGGCACGCCCGGCCTGGCGCAGCTCGCCCAGATCCCGGCGACGGAGAACGCCAAGACCGGCCTGGCGCTCAGCCGGGGCCACCTCCGCGTGGCCGAGGACAACCCCTCCAGCACCTCCGACACCACCTCGTGGCGCACCATCGGCAGCGTCGGCGGCCAGTTGACGGCGACCGCCGCCACGGAGAGCGGTTCGGTCAGCCCCGAGTGCCCGTACGCCGGCACCACCTGCTCGGCGATGTGGGGCAACTACAGCAACGGGCCCAGGGACGTCTACCTCGACACCTACTACGACGGTGACGAGGGCGGCAGCGGCCTGTCCAACGCGGACCGGCTCGTCACGATCGGCTACAACCCACTGGAGTTCCACACCGCGGGCGGCGCGATCGTCGACGTCTCCGACGACTACGCCGTCTACAACTCGGGCGGCTCGGCCCCCATGCAGTACATCGGCGAGTTCGGCCAGGGACAGAAGCTGAAGCGGTCGGTGCGCGCCGCCGCGCTGAACGGCTCGACCCTCTGGAGCGCCTCGACGACCGGCAAGCTCACCTCGTACAGCCTGACCGAGGACAAGACCCTCGCCACGGTGACCGTTCCCGGCATGTCCTGCGTGCCGAGCGAACTCCAGGCGGCGGGCCGCTGGGTGTACTGGGAGTGCGTCGGTGGCTCGGCCGGCGTGTACGACACCAAGGCGGCCGCCTCGCGTGCGGTGAGCGGCGGCGACGTGCTCCTCGGCGACGGCTTCACCGTCCGCCACGACCGCGCCGCGGGCACCCTGGTGCTGACGGACGCGGTCACCGGCGCCGGCCGCGTGCTCGCGACCGAGGTCCCCGATACCGGCCTCGCCATGGACCGCCGCTTCAAGTGGACCGTGGACGAGTACACGGGTCTGGTGGCCTGGACCGATCTGTACGAGCGGACCCACATCGCCGGGACCGGTGTCACGCCGTCGGCCGTGACGGTCTTCGAGAGCGACACTCCGTCCTACGTCGACGGAGGCATGCCCTTCCACGGCTTCTGGCTGCTGTCACGGCCCGTCACCTCCTGGTCGGTGACCTTCACCTCCGTCCAAAGCGGCGCGAAGGGCAAGGCCACCCGCACGGTCACCGAAGGCGCGTCCACCGCCTGGGTGTCCACGGACTGGTCCGGCACGACGGTCGACAACACCCGTTTCCCCAACGGGCACTTCACCTGGACCCTCAAGGGCACCGGCACCGGCACCGCCTCGGCGGTCACCGTGGCGACCGGGGAGGGCTTCCTCCAGGGAGGCGCGCCGGTGCGGCACGACTTCTCCAGCCCGGAGGGACCGGACGGCCGCGGCGACCTCCTCACCCTGAACTCGTCCGGCGGCCTGACCTTCCAGTCGGGCACCGGCACCGGAAAGTTCGGCGACAAGATCAGCGGTTCCGGCTGGGCCACCAGCATCAAGGCCGTGCCGTTCGGCGACCTCAACGGGGACCGCTGCAACGACGTCCTCGTCCGGCTGAGCAGCGGCGCCCTGCGGGCGTACAAGCCGCGCTGCGGCGCGGCGGTCACCCCGAAGACGTCGTACACCACGCTCGCGAGCAGCGGCTGGACGCAGTACGACGTCCTGACCTCGCCCGGCGACGTGAGCGGCGACGGCCGGCCCGACCTGATCGCGCGTGTCGCGTCCACCGGGACCGTCTACCTCTACAAGGGGACGAGCACGGGCACCCTGTCGGCCCGCGTGAAGCTCTACGACGCCTGGAAGGGCTACAAGAAGATCGTCGGGGCCGGTGACCTCAATGGCGACGGCGTCGGCGACCTGCTCGCCCAGGACACGTCCAACACCCTCTACCGCTACAACGGCAAGGGGGACGGAACCTTCGCCGCCCGAGTGAAGGTGTTCGGCGACTGGGGCGGCTCCTACAACGCCGTGGTGGTCGTCGGTGACATCACCGACGACGGCAGGGCCGACCTCGTCTCCCGGGACACCGGCGGCAACCTGTACCGCAACAACGGGGACGGCAAGGGGTCGTTCGGCGGCCGCACGAAAATAGCCACCGGTTGGAGCGGATACCGCTCGATCTCCTGAGGCTGCTCGCCTTGGAAGAGGGGGCACGGACGACCCGTCCTGTGCCCCCTTTTCGTCGCCCAAGACCAGGTGAGAGCCCGGCAAAGAGCCGGGAAAGCCACTCTCTGTCCAGTGCTGCCGATCCGTAATGGACCCCGGCATCACAAGCCCCCCGGCCACCCGTATGGTTTCCGCCATGGCAGTCCCCGAGGTCATTCCGATCGCCTACGAACCGAAGCACCGCACCGAGACCATCGGCCGGTACGCGGACGGTCAGTTCCTGGCGTCGATCACGTACGCCTTCCCCGAAGGGTTCCGCCCCGACGACGGCTGGGAAGAGCACAAACGCCTGTACACAGTTCTCCACACCTTCGACGCCGAGGGCCACTACCTCGACTCGGAGGTCTGGTGCGCCGGCACCTGGGCCGAACAGCAACGAGCTGCCCGGGGCGAATACTCGGTGCTCTCCCGCGCCCGCGTCCACCTGGCGAAACTGCTCCGCAGTCTGCCCCGGCGCTCGTACACGGACATCGCGATACGTCCGTTCCAGATCACCGTCGACGGCGTCCGGTTCGGCCTGGTGACGGGCGTGGACGACGGCGAGGGCTGGGCCGAGCTGTACCCGGACGGCCTCGGCTTCTCCGAACCGTGGAACGGCACGTACGACACCTGAGCACGCCCCCCTTCACGGGCCGGCCTGCCGCACACCCGTGTTCCGGGCCCTTTGCCCGTCAGGGGGCGAAGGGCCCGGAACCGTTGTGCCCCGACCCTTGGGGCCGCGGGGTCAGGACGAAGTGGCCGACGGGCTCGGCGCGGTGTCGGTGGTGTCGTGGGTCTCGTCCCGGGCGACGCCCATCGTCAGGCGGGCGTGGACGCCCCGGGCGAAGTGCCTCTTGTCGTACGCGAGGTACAGCAGCCCGCCCTCGTGCCCGTTGCCCGGGTAGATCGTGTCCTCGTCCAGCGTCGTGCGGGTGACCGTGCTCGTGGAGTACGGGGCGACCTCGGCCGACGCCAGGACCGACTTCTCCGAGAAGAAGAGCTGGCCCGTGTGACAGGTGCGGCCGCCCTCGTAGCCCGCGTCGGTCCAGGTGCCGTCCACATGGACCTTCACATGGATGTGGACGCAACGGCCCTGGTACCAGCCGGGGAAGACGGTCCTGAAGGTGACGTGGCCGTGCCGGTCGGTCTTCCAGGTGCCGCGCAGATACCGCTTGTCGTCGGTGGGCTCGGCATGGCCGCCGCCGCCTCCGGGGGGAGGACCGGACGGGGGTTCGCCGGTCGGCGTGCCGGTCGGGGGCTCACCGGTCGGGCCGCCGCCCCCACCGCCGCCGTTGCTCATCCCCTCGTAGCCGGAGTACACGCCCAGCGCCGAGCAGTGCCAGATGTCCACCGCCGCGTTCCTGACCGGCTTGCAGGTCTCGGCGTCGATCACCTTCAGCACGAGGGTCAGGGGGACACCCTCCTGGTCCTCGGTGATGTCCCGGCGGATCTTGTCCGCGTCGATGTAGTAGGGGCCCTCGGTGGTCTCCGAGGTCAGCGTGTAACAGGTCTCCGCACGGGACGCGGCCGTCGTCGTGTCCTGCGTCGCGGCTAACGCGTTCACGGCGGCCGCGCCGCCCACACCCACGGCCGCCACGGCCATTCCACCCGCGACGACGACCCTGCGCCGGGTCATGTGCCCTTCGTGCGTTGGTTCCTGGTTCTCAGTCATGCGCGGGACGGTAGGAAGCCGACCTGTCAGCAGCATGGGTGCGGGCTGTGTTTTCACCCGCCACACGAGAATGGCCCGGAACCATCGCTGGTTCCGGGCCACTTCTGTGTGCGTCACCCCCAGGGGACGCGGAGCCTGCCTACTTCGGCTGCGGCTTGCGGACCGAGAGGTGCAGCTCGCGCAGCCGGGTCTCGTCCAGCTCCGTGGGCGCGCCCATCATCAGGTCCTGCGCGTTGCCGTTGAGCGGGAACGCGATCGTCTCGCGGATGTTCGGCTCGTCCGCGAGCAGCATGACGATGCGGTCGACACCCGGGGCGATCCCGCCGTGCGGCGGGGCGCCGAAGCGGAAGGCGCGCAGCATGCCGGCGAACTGCTCCTCGACGGTCTCCCGGTCGTAGCCCGCGATCTCGAAGGCCTTGAGCATGATCTCGGGCTCGTGGTTGCGGATCGCGCCGGAGGACAGCTCGACGCCGTTGCAGACGATGTCGTACTGCCAGCCGAGGATGTCCAGCGGGTCCTGGGTCTCCAGGGCCTCCAGACCGCCCTGCGGCATCGAGAACGGGTTGTGCGAGAAGTCGATCTTGCCGGTGTCCTCGTCCTTCTCGTACATCGGGAAGTCGACGATCCAGCAGAAGCGGAAGACGTTCTCCTCGAAGTTGCCCGAGCGCTTCGCGGCCTCGACCCGCACCGCGCCCATGATCTTCGAGACCTCGTCGAACTCGCCCGCGCCGAAGAACACCGCGTGACCGGCCGCCAGGGAGAGGCGCTTGGTCAGCTCGGCGACGTTCTCCTCGGTGAGGAACTTGGCGATCGGGCCGGTCAGCGAACCGTCCTCGCCCACGCGCACCCAGGCCAGGCCCTTCGCGCCCTGCTCGACCGCGTAGTCACCGAGACCGTCGAAGAACTTCCGCGACTGACCGGACACGTCCGGCACCGGCAGCGCGCGCACGTGCTTGCCGGCGAAGGCCTTGAACTCGGAGCCCTCGAAGATGTCGGTGATGTCGACGAGCTCGAGCTGGGCGCGCAGGTCCGGCTTGTCGGAGCCGTACTTCAGCATCGACTCGCGGAACGGGATACGCGGGAAGGGCGAGGTGACGTGACGGTCACCGCCGAACTCCTCGAACAGCTCCGTCATGAGCTTCTCGATCGGCTGGAAGACGTCCTCCTGCTCGACGAAGGACATCTCCACGTCGAGCTGGTAGAACTCGCCCGGCGAACGGTCCGCGCGGGCGTCCTCGTCGCGGAAGCAGGGCGCGATCTGGAAGTAGCGGTCGAACCCGGAGATCATCAGGAGCTGCTTGAACTGCTGCGGCGCCTGCGGAAGCGCGTAGAACTTGCCGGGGTTCAGCCGGGAAGGGACCACGAAGTCGCGCGCGCCCTCGGGGGAGGTGGCGCTGAGGATCGGGGTGGCCATCTCGTTGAAGCCCAGCGTCGTCATCTTGTGACGGATCGCGGAGATCACGGCCGTACGCAGCAGGATGTTGCGGTGCATGCGCTCACGGCGCAGGTCGAGGAAGCGGTACTCCAGGCGACGCTCCTCGTTGACACCGTCCTCGGCGTTGATCGTGAAGGGAAGCGGCTGGGCGGCGCCGAGCAGCTCGACCTCGCTCACCTCGACCTCGACCTCACCGGTCGGCAGCTCCGGGTTCACGTTCTCCGTGCCGCGCGAGACGACCTTGCCGTCGACACGGACGGTCGATTCCTTGGAGACCTTGTCGAGGGCCTCGTAGGCGGGGGTGCCGGGGCGGGCGACGAGCTGCGTGATGCCGTAGTGGTCGCGCAGATCGATGAAGAGGATGCCGCCCAGGTCTCGGCGATTGTGCAGCCAGCCGCTCAGCCGGACGTCGCTGCCGACGTCAGAGGCGCGGAGCTCGCCGCAGGTGTGGGACCTGTACCGATGCATCGAGGTTCATCCAGTCTTCGCGGATTGGGGGGCTGTTTCACGTGAAACACCCCCAGGGTACCGGGCAGCCCACGTCGGCTCCCCCTCATTAGGCGCTCCGCGCCGCGCCGGACATCGGTGGCAGGCACCGATGTCCTGTTCCTACAGTGGGCGCATGCGCACTGGTGAGCCCCTGCCCTCGGTGGGGGACGTCCTGGCCACTCTCGCCACCGGCGTGTGGCGCTGGGACAGCGCCTCGGGCCTCGTCACCTTCGACGCGGAGGCGGCACGGCTGATCGGCATGCCGGCGGAACGGACGACCCTCACCGCGGCGGGCGCGCGCTCCCACGTCCACCCCGTCGACTGGAACGAGATGGACGGGGTGGTGCAGCTCGCGGTGGCCGAGGGCACCCTCGCCGAGGCCCGGATGCGGATCATGGACGAGCACGGCCGGGAGCTCCGCACGGTCCGCAGCCGCTCCAAGCCGCTCATCGACCCCGAGACCGGGCAGTTCGAGCTGATCGGCACCCTCCAGGAGGTCAGCGAGCAGCCCCCGGGCGCGGCCGCGCGCACCCCCGTCACCGGGGACTGGCGCCGTTCACGGGAGGCGTTCCTGCTGGACGCCGGACGGGCGCTGGCCGAGGCCCGGTCCACCGCGGAGGTGCTGCGGGTGGCGGCGGGCCTTTCGATGCCCGGGTTCTCACCGGACGGTCTCGCCGTCTTCGGCGCGGAGGGCGACCGGCTGACGATCATCGGCCACCACGGGCACCAGCCGGGCGACGAGGGCCCCTTCTCGCACATGTCGCTGGCCACGGACTACCCGGCCGCCGAGGTCGTCCGCACGGGCCGCGCCGTCTACCTCTCCACCCCCGACGACTACCGGGACCGCTACCCGGCGTCCTGGCCCCTCGCCCAGCGTTTCGGGCGGCAGTCGTGGGCGTTCCTGCCGCTCACGGTCGCCGGCAGCACCATGGGCGCGTGGATGGCGGCCTTCACCTACCCCGTCACCTTCACGCCCGACGAGCGCTCGGTCCTGACGACCGTCGCCCGCATGCTCGCGCAGGCCCTCTCCCGCGCCGGAGCCGCCGAGACCGCCCGGGAGCTGACCGACGGCCTCCAGCGCTCGATGATGCCGACGCTCGGCCCGCAGATGCCGGGCATGAGCGTCGCCGCACGCTACGTCCCGACCGGCGGGGGCCTCCAGGTCGGCGGCGACTGGTACGACGTGATCCCGCTGCCGGCCGGCCGCTACGCCCTGGTCATCGGCGATGTGCAGGGCCACGACGTCCGCGCGGCGGGCCTGATGGGCCAGCTCCGGATAGCCCTGCGCGCCTACGCCGCCGAGGGGCACCGTCCCGACGCGGTGCTGTCACGGGCGGCGCGTTTCCTCTACGGGGTCACCGACTCGGTGACCTACGGGTCGAGCGGCGGCGCCGACGCGGGCGAGGAACCGGCGGACCCCGCCGATGTGCGCTTCGCGACCTGTCTGTACGTCGAGGTCGACCCGGCGACCGGGACGCTGGACATCGCGCGCGCCGGGCATCCGGACCCCGCGATACGGATGGCGGACGGGACCGTGCTGATGCGGCCCACGGCGGGCGGGCTGCCGCTCGGCATCGACCCGGACGCCGACTACCCGACCACCCGGCTCCTCCTGGAGCCGGGCGAGACCATGCTGATCTGCACCGACGGGCTCATCGAGACCGGCGGCCACGACCTCGACACCGGCTGGCGCCGTATCCGCCGGACCCTCGAATCCCACGACGGCGACATGGAGACCCTCGCCGACGCACTCGTCCAGGCCGTGCACGGGCCCTCCTCCCACCACACCACCGGTCCGCTGGTCGACCGGCGCGAGGACGACATCGCGGTGCTGCTGCTGTCCCGGCTGCCGCTCACGGGTGCCGCCGACGACACGGCGCCCCTACGCCCCCTGGTGCGCCGCACGATGCTGACCGTGGCGCAGGCCGAGCCCGAGCGGATCGCGGACGCCCGTCAGCAGCTCCGGGAGCTCCTGCACGACTGGGCCTCCGCCGACCAGCTCGACTCCGCGGTCCTGCTCGTCTCCGAGATGGTCACCAACGTCCTCGTCCACACCGACGCGGACGCACTGCTCGTCGCCGAGGTGGCGGGCGAAGCCGGCAAGCGGCGGATGCGGATCGAGGTCACCGACGGCAGCGACGCCCTGCCGCACCGGCGCCATCCCGGGGAGCTGGCGTCGTCCGGACGCGGACTGGTGCTCGTCGAGATGCTCGCGGACGCGTGGGGGGTGGACCCGCGGGGCCAGGGCAAGAGCATCTGGTTCGAGTTCGCCGAGGAGCCGGACGCGGACTCCGGCCACTCCGGGGCCCCGGGCGACTCCGCGCTGCTCGACACGTGGGACGCGTTCACCGAGGCGACGGAGGCGACGGACGAGTACGCCGGCGGCTACGCGTCCGCGGACGGTCCCGGTGCTCCCGGCGCTCCGGGGAATCCGGGTCTGCCAGGTCCTTCCGAACCCTCCGGCCCGGGCGGCCCGTCCGGTCCTTCCGGGGCATAGCGCGCACGGAGTTCGTGCACGACGCCGAAGGCCGCCGCCGTCAGAGGGACGGCGAGCAGCATGCCGAGGACGCCCGCCACGGACGCGCCCGCCGTGATCGCCAGCAGCACCACCGCCGGGTGCATCTGCACCTGCCGGCTCTGGATCATCGGCTGGAGGCCGTATCCCTCCAGCATCTGGACGGCGAGGACGACCCCGAGCGTCCACAGGGCGATGACGAACCCCCGGTCGGCGAGGGCGACGAGGACGGCCACCGTGCCGGAGATGAACGCGCCGAGATACGGGATGTACGCCCCCACGAAGACCAGCGCGCCGAGCCCGACCGCGCCCGGGACGCGCAGGACCAGGAGTCCGACGGTGATGCAGAGGGCGTCGATGAGCGCGATGATCGTCGTTCCGCGCATGAAGCCCTCGACGGCCCCGTAGGCCCGCCGGGCCATGGCCTCGACGACGTCGGCGGTCCCCCGGGGCGCGAGCGACCTGAGCGATCCGGCCACCCGGTGCGAGTCCCGCAGGAAGAAGAACACGAGCAGCAGGGCGAGGAAGGCCATGGCGATGGTCTCGGCCACGACGCTGACGCCGCTGACGACGTTGGACACGGCCGTGCCGCCGAACTTGGACAGCAGGTTCTCGGAGTTGGCGGCGATGTCGTCGAGCGAGGTGCCCGCCGCGCCGAAGTGCTCGGCGACGGACCG
This sequence comes from Streptomyces sp. NPDC005070, assembly GCF_053600395.1. Lineage (NCBI taxonomy): Bacteria > Bacillati > Actinomycetota > Actinomycetes > Kitasatosporales > Streptomycetaceae > Streptomyces > Streptomyces sp. NPDC005070. The sequence continues at coordinate 65,095 of NZ_JBSFZS010000018.1, forward strand.
GGAGGCCTGCCGGAGCGAGGACACGATCTGGGCGCCGGTGTGGATGAGCGCGGCGACGACGACGTAGACGGCACCGCCGACCACGACGGCCACCGCGACGCAGGTCAGGGCGGCGGCCAGCGAGCGGTTGAGCCGTGCCTTGACCATCCGCCGGTACAGCGGTCCGAGCAGGGCGGTCCCGAGCAGCGCGAGGAGCACCGGCACCACCGCCGTGCGGAACTCCCCGCACAGCAGGATCCCCACCCAGCCGACCCCCGCGGCCAGCAGGATCACGACACACCAGGCCGCCAACCGCCGGGCGCCCTCGGGGAGTAGCTGCACTCTGCAAGCTGACCATGCGTCAGCGGAACCGGCGCCCCGCGAAGGCCGAACGGGGGAGTGGGCCCCGCGGGGCGCCGGTCGTATCAAGGCCCGGGAAGGGCCCCGGAGTGGCCTACAGCCCGCCCTCCGACATCCCGTGCACCGCCGGGATCGTCCCCAGGCGACCCTTCTGGAAGTCCTCGAAGGCCTGCTGGAGCTCGTCGCGGGTGTTCATCACGAACGGGCCGTAGTGGGCCATGGGCTCCCGGATCGGCCGGCCGCCGAGCAGCACGACCTCCAGGTCGGGCGTGTTGGAGTCCTGCGTCTCGTCCGCCCGGACGGTCAGCGAGGAGCCCGCGCCGAAGACGGCGGTCTGGCCGGTGTGGACCGGCCGACGGTCCGCGCCCACGCTGCCGCGTCCGGCCAGCACGTAGGCGAGGCCGTTGAAGTCCTCGCGCCACGGCAAGGTGATCTCGGCGCCCGGCCGGACCGTGGCGTGGACCATGGTGATCGGGGTGTGCGTGATGCCCGGTCCCTGGTGGCCGTCGAGCTCTCCGGCGATGACGCGCAGGAGCGCGCCGCCGTCCGGGGTGCTGAGAAGCTGCACGGTGCCGCCCCGGATGTCCTGGTACCTGGGGGCCATCATCTTGTCCTTGGCCGGCAGGTTCACCCAGAGCTGGAGCCCGTGGAAGAGCCCGCCCGACATCACGAGGTGCTCCGGCGGCGCCTCGATGTGGAGCAGGCCGGACCCGGCCGTCATCCACTGGGTGTCACCGTTGGTGATCGTGCCGCCGCCACCGTTGGAGTCCTGGTGGTCGAAGATGCCGTCGATGATGTAGGTCACGGTCTCGAAGCCGCGGTGCGGGTGCCAGGGGGTGCCCTTCGGCTCGCCCGGTGCGTACTCCACCTCACCCATCTGGTCCATCATGATGAACGGGTCCAGGTGCCGGTAATTGATCCCGGCGAACGCGCGGCGCACCGGGAAACCCTCACCCTCGAAGCCCTGGGGCGCGGTTGTCACGGTCAGCACCGGACGGTCCACCGCGTCGGCCGGCGCGGCCACACGGGGCAGGGCCAGCGGGTTCTCGACAGTCACTGCGGGCATGTCGGTACCTCCTTGTGCTTCGAGTTTAGTTGAGGATTGAACTTTCTGCTACCCGTAACGACGCGCGCCCGGAGGGCATTCCCTCCGGGCGTCACAGGTTCGAGAGGCATCCGGCCGAGCGGACACCAGGGGCCGACGGCACCCGGCGGGGCCGTCAGCCGTACATACGGCGCATCGCGAAGTCCACCATCTGCTCCACGGCCTTCGCGTCGAAGACCATCCGGTGCTTGCCCTCCATATCGATCACGAAGCCGTAGCCCGTGGGAAGAAGGTCGATCACCTCGGCGCCGGTGATCACGAAGTACTTGGACTCCTTGCCCGCGTACCGGCGCAGCTCCTTGAGCGAGCTGAACATCGGGATGACGGGCTGCTGGGTGTTGTGCAGCGCGAGGAACCCGGGGTTGTCGCCGCGCGGGCAGTAGACCTTCGAGGTGGCGAAGACCTGCTGGAAGTCCTCGGCGGCCATGGCGCCCGTGGTGAAGGCGCGGACCGCGTCCGGCAGGGACGGCGGGGACGGCTCGGGGTACAGGGGCTGCTGCTGGCCGTACCCGCCCGCCATCTGCCCGTCCGCCATCTGGCCGGGCATCTGCTGCTGCGGCGGGACGTACCCCTGCTGGGCGCCTGCGTTCTGCTCGTAGCCGTACATGGGCCAAAGAGTAGTCGGCCACATATGGCCCACTCGGGGTTGCTTCTTATTACTGGCGGGTAGCATTATCGAAGCTACTTGTTGGTACGTGAACCAGATGCGAGGAGTCAGTGCCTCGCCGATCCCTAACGGAGCCGTCGCCATGGGGCACTACAAGTCGAATCTCCGCGACATCGAGTTCAACCTCTTCGAGGTGCTCGGGCGCGACAAGCTGTACGGCACCGGCCCGTTCGCGGAGATGGACACGGACACCGCCAAGAGCATCCTCGCGGAGCTGACCCGGCTCTCGGAGAACGAGCTGGCCGAGTCCTTCGCGGACGCCGACCGGACCCCCCCTGTTTTCGACCCCGAGACCAACACCGCGCCGGTCCCGGCTTCCTTCAAGAAGTCGTACAAGGCGTTCATGGACTCCGAGTACTGGCGTCTCGGCGTGCCCGAGGAGATCGGCGGCTCCACCGCGCCCCGCTCCCTGATCTGGGCGTACGCGGAGCTGATCCTCGGCGCGAACCCGGCGGTCTGGATGTACTCCTCCGGCCCCGCGTTCGCGGGCATCCTCTTCGAGGAGGGCAACGAGGTCCAGAAGCACATCGCGACGCTGGCCGTCGAGAAGCGCTGGGGCTCGACCATGGTGCTCACCGAGCCGGACGCGGGCTCGGACGTGGGCGCCGGCCGCACCAAGGCGATCCAGCAGGAGGACGGCTCCTGGCACATCGAGGGCGTGAAGCGCTTCATCACCTCGGGTGAGCACGACATGGAGGAGAACATCCTCCACTACGTCCTCGCCCGCCCCGAGGGCGCCGGCCCCGGCACCAAGGGCCTGTCCCTCTTCCTCGTCCCGAAGTTCGAGTTCGACTTCGAGACCGGCGAGCTGGGCGAGCGCAACGGCGCGTACGCGACGAACGTCGAGCACAAGATGGGCCTCAAGGCCTCCAACACCTGCGAGATGACCTTCGGCGACCGCCACCCCGCCAAGGGCTGGCTGATCGGCGACAAGCACGACGGCATCCGCCAGATGTTCCGCATCATCGAGTTCGCCCGCATGATGGTCGGCACGAAGGCGATCTCCACGCTGTCGACCGGCTACCTGAACGCGCTGGAGTACGCCAAGGAGCGCGTCCAGGGCACCGACCTGGCCAACTTCATGGACAAGGCCGCGCCCAAGGTCACCATCACGCACCACCCGGACGTGCGCCGCTCGCTCATGACGCAGAAGGCGTACGCCGAGGGCATGCGCGCCCTGGTCCTGCACACCGCCGCGATCCAGGACGAGATCCAGGTCAAGGAGGCCGCCGGCGAGGACACCGCCGCCGCCGAGGCCCTGAACGACCTCCTCCTCCCGATCGTGAAGGGCTACGGCTCCGAGAAGGGCTACGAGCAGCTCGCCCAGTCGCTCCAGATCTTCGGCGGCTCCGGCTTCCTGCAGGAGTACCCGATCGAGCAGTACATCCGCGACGCCAAGATCGACACGCTGTACGAGGGCACCACCGCGATCCAGGGCCAGGACTTCTTCTTCCGGAAGATCGTCCGCAACCAGGGCGCCGCGCTGAACTCCCTCGCCGAGGACATCAAGAAGTTCCTGGCCCTCGGCACGGGCGGCGAGGAGCTGTCCGCCGCCCGCGAGCAGCTCGCCAAGGCCGCCGTCGAGCTGGAGGCCATCGTCGGCCTGATGCTGACCGACCTCGCCGCCACCGAGCAGGACGTCAAGAACATCTACAAGGTGGGCCTCAACACCACCCGCCTCCTGATGGCCTCGGGTGACGTGGTCGTCGGCTACCTGCTGCTGCGCGGTGCCGCCGTCGCCGCGGAGAAGCTGGAGACCGCCTCCGCCAAGGACAAGCCCTTCTACGCCGGCAAGATCGCGGCCGCGAAGTTCTTCGCCACCACCGTGCTGCCGGGTGTCACCGGTGCGCGCAAGCTCGCCGAGGGCGTCGACCTGGACCTGATGGAGCTGGACGAGGCCGCCTTCTAGGTCGTGTCCGCAAAGTCGCGTCGTCCGCCCGGAGGGCGGGCCCGGCGGCGTCTGGTGCGTGCTCTCGGCGTGCCGGGCGCAGACCCTCGTACTGGACGTACTTGGGTCTTCGCCCGGTGCGGCGAGAGTGCGTGCCAGGCGTCGCCGGGCAGACGAGACTTTGCGGACACGACCTAGGCCCCGCCGGCCCCTGTCCGGACGGGCGGGCACCAGCCCGACGCCTGTCCGCCCGTTCAGGTGTCCCAAGGTGTCCACCCTTCACATCCCCCTTACGAAGGCCCGTTCCCAACCCCGGGAGCGGGCCTTCGTGCGTCGTTAAGGTGAACCCATGAGTGCACCCACCCGGTTCGACCGCAGCCACACCGACGACCTCATGTCCTTCCTCGCGGCGAGCCCGACGCCGTACCACGCCGTGGCGACCGCCGCCGAGCGGCTGGAGAAGGCCGGATTCCGTCAGGTCGCCGAGACCGACGCGTGGGAGGGGTCCGCCGGCGGGAAGTACGTGCTGCGCGGAGGGGCGATCATCGCCTGGTACGTGCCGGAAGGCGCCGAGCCGCACACCCCGTTCCGGATCATCGGCGCGCACACCGACTCCCCCAACCTGCGGGTCAAGCCGCTGCCCGACACCGGGGCGCACGGCTGGCGGCAGGTCGCCGTGGAGATCTACGGCGGCCCGCTGCTGAACTCCTGGCTCGACCGCGACCTCGGCCTGGCCGGACGCCTGTCGCTGCGGGACGGCTCGACCCGCCTGGTCAACATCGACCGCCCCCTGCTGCGCGTACCGCAGCTCGCCATCCACCTCGACCGTTCCGTCAGCAGCGAGGGGCTCAAGCTCGACAAGCAGCGCCACCTCCAGCCCGTCTGGGGACTCGGCGACGCCGGCGAGGGCGACCTGATCTCCTTCCTGGAGGAGGAGTCGGGGCTGCCCGCGGGCCAGGTCACCGGCTGGGACCTGATGACCCACTCCGTCGAGGCGCCCGCCTACCTGGGCCGCGACAAGGAACTGCTCGCCGGGCCGCGCATGGACAACCTGCTGTCCGTGCACGCGGCCACGGCCGCGCTGGCCGCGGTCGCGACGGCCGGCTCCGGACTGTCCTACATCCCGGTCCTCGCCGCCTTCGACCACGAGGAGAACGGCTCGCAGAGCGACACCGGCGCCGACGGACCGCTGCTCGGCGGTGTGCTGGAACGTTCTGTCTTCGCCCGCGGCGGCTCCTACGAGGACCGGGCACGCGCGTTCGCCGGCACCCTCTGTCTCTCCTGCGACACCGGCCACGCCGTGCACCCCAACTACGCCGAACGGCACGACCCGACGCACCACCCGCGGATCAACGGCGGCCCCATCCTCAAGGTGAACGTCAACAACCGCTACGCCACCGACGGCACCGGCCGCGCGGTCTTCGCGGCGGCCTGCGAGAGAGCCGGTGTGCCCTTCCAGTCCTTCGTCTCCAACAACGCCATGCCCTGCGGCACCACCATCGGACCCATCACGGCGGCACGGCACGGCATCAGCACGGTCGACATCGGCGTGGCGATCCTGTCCATGCACAGCGCCCGCGAACTGTGCGGCGCTCAGGACCCGTACCTGCTGGCCAACGCGCTGACAGCGTTCCTGGAGGACTGAGTTCCGCCGCCCCGGTCCCCTCACGAAACCGTTATTTTTGAACCTGTTCAAAGATGGTTTCCTCAGCGTACGATGCGATCCGATCTTCAACGATCGACATCTCTGAACAGTCTCGTGGGGGGACTCACACGTGCGAAAAAGATCTCTGGCGCTCGCCTGCGCCTCCGTCGCGGCCGGCCTGCTGCTCGGCCCGGTGCCCGTCGCGCACGCGTCGGCGGCGCCGGTGCTGCACGGCGTCGGCAGCGGTGACCACCCCGGTGACGGCCTGGTGTGGGTGTCCGCCTCGTCCGACACCGCCATCACGTCGATCACCGCACACCTGTACGCGCCGGGCTCCGCCGCCGACGCCCCGGAGATCACCCAGGTCAGCGACTTCACCCCGGACTCCAGCACCAGCTTCGCGAACATGTGGCGGACCACCACCCCGCTGCGCCTGGCCGACCTCGGCGCCTACCGTGTCGTGGTCGACCTGACCGACGCCGACGGGGACACCACCACCGCCCAGGGGACGTACGGGTACGAGTACGAGCTCGAAGCGAACCTCACGGATCTGCGGGCCACCCCACAGGACCCGGACTACGAGCACCAGGACGTCACCGTCACGGGCGGCTTCACGGTCACCGACCCGCGCACCGGAAACACGACGCCCGCGGCGGACACGCGCGTGGACCTGGAGATCTCCGGCGACCCGGGCGCGTCGGCCAGGACCGGCGCCGACGGCCGTTTCACCTACACGTACCACGTCGACAGCGCGTCCAGCGACACCGTCAACGCCTGGCTCCGGCCGGACGAGCCCTGGTACCAGTCCAGGGCCAACGAGAGCGTCGAGGTCAGGGCCGTCCAGTCGAACACCCGCGTGACCCTGGACGCGGCCGAACTGAGCCTCAAGGCCGGGCAGGCGGCGACCGTCTCCGGTACCGCCGAGGTGTACGTCGGCGGTGCCTGGAAACCGCTGGCCGGAGCCACGGTGGACGAGATCTGGTCCGACGAGTCCCGCGGCGTGGCCTCGCGGCCCGTCACGGGCGCCGACGGCCGCTTCAGCGGAAGCCTCACGCTGCCGAAGTCCGGCACGGTCGAGGTGCAGGTGCGCGCCGACAGCTTCACGAGGTTCAGTGAGCTGCGGACCGTCAAGGTGCACGTCGCCGGGAAGACGTCGATCTCCCACTTCACCGCGAGTCTGGACAAGTACGCCCAGCTGACGGCCAAGGGCCTGCTGGACACCGGCAGGTCCGTCCCTGCGGGCATGTACGACAAGGTCGACCTCCAGTACTCGGCCGACGGGAAGACCGGCTGGAAGACGATGAAGACGGTCACACCCGGCAGCTTCGAGCCGGACGTCGGCGCGACCTTCAAGGGCACCTTCGCCACGTCCTCCAAGGGCTACTACCGGGCGCACTTCAAGGCCACCGGAGACTTCCAGGAGTCGTACAGCTCCGTCGTGCACGTCACGCGCACCCCGACCCGGATCACCGACGGCAACGCCTCCCCCGAACCGGTCCGCAAGGGCCGCACGATCACCTACAAGGGCAAGCTGCAGCACTACACCTCCGGCGTCTGGAAGGCCTACGCGGGCCAGACGGTGAAGATCCTCTTCAAGCCCAAGGGGTCCAGCGGCTGGTACGACATGGGCAACGCGACCACCCGCACGGACGGCACGTTCGGCAAGGGCTTCACGGCCTCGAAGGACGGCACCTGGGTCGCGGTGCTCCTCTATCCGAACAGCACCCATCTGGTGAGTTCGGGACGCGAGGACTACGTCGACGTGAGGTGACGCGCGCCGCCGTCGGGAACGGCGGCGCGCGGCACGTGAGGAAGCGCCTCCGCATGGCTCGCGAGGTCCCGGGTACCCGGAACGGGTCCGGAACGACTCGGAGTTGCCATCACAAGGAGACGACACCCATGGGCCTGGGCGGATGCATCATCCTGATCGCCGCGGGGGCGATCCTCACCTTCGCGACCGACTGGCACATGCAGGGGGTCAACCTTCACCTCGTCGGCGTGATCCTCATGATCGTCGGACTGATCGGCGTGACGACCTTCAGCAGCATCGCGCGGCGCAGGCGCGTCGTCGTACCGCCGACCGCGACGGTCGTGGACGACGACCGGCGCCGCCGTGACGGGTACACGGACGGCTACGGCGTCTGAGCCGGGTCAGCCGTCCATGCCCGCGAGGACCAGGGGCAGCCGGTCCGTACCGCTCTCGGTGAGACGGACCGGAACACCCCAGTCCTGCTGGTGGACATGGCAGGCCGGGTACTCGTTGGCGGGGTCGTCGTCGCAGGACGCGGCCATCGCCGAGACGTGCAGCACGCCCTCCTGGACGGCCGGGTTCAGCTCGACGGACCGGGAGAGATCGGTGCCGGCGCCCTCGCCCGCGAGCAGCAGCTCGGGCGGGGTGGCGGACACGAGGAGCCGGGTGGACGGGCCGTACCGAGTGTCCAGCTTCTGACCGGCGGGCGCCTGGAAGATCACGTCCAGCCGGACGGCCCCCGGGGTGACATCGGTGGCCGCGCGCCGAGTGCGATGGGCGACCGACTCCACCCGTACCGCCTCCTCGGGCAGCCGCAGCCGGGTCAGCCGGTGCCGGGCGGACTCCACCACCACGATGTCGTCCCCGACGAGCACGGCGTCGCTCGGCTCCCGCAGGTCCGTGGCCAGCGTGGTCACCTCACCCGTCGCGGGGTCGTACCGGCGCAGCGCGTGGTTGTACGTGTCGCTGACCGCGACCGACCCGTCGGGCAGCGCGGTGACTCCCAACGGGTGCTGGAGCAGGGCCTGTCCGGCGGCACCGTCGCGGTGCCCGAAGTCGAAGAGCCCGGTGCCGACGGCGGTGTGCACACTCCCGTCCGGGTCGACCCAGCGCAGCGCCGAGGTCTCGGAGTCGGCCAGCCAGAGCCGGTCCGCGGTGGCGGCGAGCCCCGACGGCTGCGCGAACCAGGCCTCGGACCCCGGTCCGTCGACCAGCCCCTCGTTCGTCGTGCCCGCGGTGACCTCGACGGTCCCCGTCCGCGGGTCGTACGCCCAGAGCTGGTGCACACCCGCCATGGCGATCCAGACCTTCCCGCCGAACAGGGCCACGTCCCACGGCGAGGACAGATCGATCTCGCGCGCCGGTCCCGACGTCGGCGAGCCCTGCCACCACTGGCGCCCGGTGCCCGCGAGCGTGGTGACCTCGCCGGTCGAGAGATCGACCCGGCGCAGCGCGTGGTTCACGGTGTCCGCGACGACGACCGCCCCCTCGTCGAGCAGGGCGAGTCCCTGCGGCTCGCTGAACCCCGCCTCTTCGGCACCGCCGTCCACGAAGCCCCGGACACCTGATCCGATGCGCCGGACGACCGTCTCGCCGTCCTCCTCCAGCTCCACGAGCTGATGCCGGGTCGTGTCGCTGACCAGCAGATTGCCGTTCGGCAGGGCGAGCGCCTTGCCCGGGAAACGCAGCACGGTCGGCTCGGGTTCGGGCGCCACGTACGGCCCGTCGCCGCGACGCAGCGTCCCCTTCGCCGCGTGCTCGGCCTCCAGCTCCTCCACCAGCCGCTCGATGGCGTGGGCGTGCCCCTCACCGGCGTGCTGCGCGACGACGTACCCCTCGGGATCGATCACCACGAGCGTCGGCCAGGCCCGTACGGCGTACTGCTTCCAGGTCGCGAGCTCCGGGTCGTCGAGCACCGGGTGCTCCACCCCGTAGCGCTCCACCGCGTCGACGACCGCCTGGTGCTCCGCCTCGTGCGCGAACTTCGGCGAGTGCACCCCGACGATCACCACGGTGTCCCGGTGCTTCTCCTCCAGCTCCCGCAACTCGTCCAGGACGTGCAGGCAGTTGATGCAGCAGAAGGTCCAGAAGTCGAGAATCAGAACGCGGCCCCGGAAGTCGGCGAGCGACAGGTCCTTCCCGCCGGTGTTGAGCCACCCGCCCTTGCCGACGAGCTCGGGAGCGCGGACACGGACACGGCGCGGGGCGGGAGAGGCAGCGTTCATGTGATCAAGGGTGCCACCAGGGCGCGACGCTCCGGAAATCCCGGACCGGCGCGCGCCGGCCGTCAGCCCAGCGCGTGCCCCGTCGTCGCGTCCACGTGGGCGGGGATCTCGTCGTGGCGGTCGCCGACCGTGAGGGTGCCGGTCGGTTCGAAGAGGAGGATCGACGCGCCGGCGGGGGCGTACGGCTTGTGTTCGGTGCCGCGCGGGACGGTGCAGACGGAGCCCTTGGGAAGGACGACGGTCCGCTCGCCGGCCGGCTCCCTGAGCGCGATGCTCAGCTCGCCCTCCAGGACCAGGAAGAACTCGTCGGTGTGGTCGTGCACGTGCCAGACGTGTTCGCCCTCGACCTTGGCGACGCGGACGTCGTAGTCGTTGACGGCGGTGACGATGCGGGGGCTCCACAACTCGTCGAAGGAGGCGAGGGCGGTGGAGAGGGAAACAGGTTCGCCGCGTCGGGCGGGTGCGCTGGACATGGGTCCATCGTCCGCGCCCTCCGGCACCCCGGCGAGTGCTAGAAATCGCTCATGCCGCAAGGATCCTCGCATCGTGCCGTCCGCCCGGAGCACTCGGAGGGGTGGAAACCGGCGTCACGGCCGCATCGCGTCGCCGTCATCGTCGACGAGGGCACGAACCCCTTCGAAGTCGGCGTCGCGACCGAGCTGTTCGGGCTTCCCCGGCCCGAACTGGGGCGTCCCGAACCGCTCTACGAGCTGACCCTGTGCACGCCGACGCCCGGCGTCCGGATGAACCACGGGTTCTTCACGCTCGGCGGAGTGCCCGGCCTCGACGCGGCGGACGACGCCGACACCCTCGTCGTCCCCGGTCGTCCCGACAACGTCGTACCGCGCCGGGCCGTCGTCCTGGACGCCATCCGGCGCGGCCACGCGCGCGGCGCCCGGGTGGTGAGCTTCTGCACCGGATCCTTCGCGCTCGCCGAGGCGGGGCTGCTCGACGGACGGCGCGCCACCACGCACTGGCGCTGGACGGACGTCTTCCGGGAACTGCACCCGAACGTGCTGCTGGACCCGGACGTGCTGTTCGTGGACGAGGGGGACGTGCTGACGGCGGCGGGCAGCGCGGCCGCGCTCGATCTCGGGCTGCATCTCGTTCGCCGGGATCACGGCGCGGAGATCGCCAACGCGGTGTCGCGCCGGCTGGTGTTCGCCGCGCACCGCGACGGGGGCCAGCGCCAGTTCGTACGACAGCCGCTGCCCGACGTGCCCGACACGTCGCTGGCACCCCTGCTGGCCTGGGCACAGGAGCGGCTCGCCGATCCGTTGACGGTCGGTGGCCTCGCCGCGCACGCCGCGGTCAGTCCGGCGACCCTGCACCGCCGCTTCCGCGACCAGCTCGGCACGACACCGCTGGCCTGGCTGACGGCGCAGCGCGTCGCCCTCGCCTGCCGGCTCATCGAGCGCGGCGAGGTCCGGCTCGACGTGGTGGCGGACCGCAGCGGGCTCGGGACCGCCGCGAACCTGCGCGAGCGGGTGCGCCGGGCGACCGGACTCAGCCCGTCGGCCTATCGGCGGCGTTTCGGAACGCCCACCGGGGAACCGGTGACGGCATGAGATACCTCGTACGCGACCGGCTGCTCGGTTTCGGTGACGACTACTGGATCGAGGACGACCACGGCAACAAGGTCTTCCTCGTCGACGGCAAGGCCATGCGACTGCGGGACACCTTCCAGCTCAAGGACACCCGCGGACGCGTTCTGATCGACATCCACCAGAAGATGCTCGCGCTGCGCGACACCATGATCATCGAGCGGGACGGCGATCCGCTCGCGACCATCAAGCGCAAGCGGCTGTCCCTGCTCCGCAATCACTATCGCGTGTCGCTGGTCGACGGCACCGAACTCGACGTCAGCGGCAAGATCCTCGACCGCGAGTTCGCCGTCGACTACGACAACGAACTCCTCGCCCAGATCTCCCGCCGCCGGCTGCACCTGCGCGACACCTACGGCGTCGACGTCGTACGGGAGGACGCCGATCCGGCACTGCTCATCGCGGTCGCGGTGTGCGTGATCCATCTGGCGGAGAAGGAACGGGGGGACGACTGAGGACAGGGCCGGCCGGCAGCGACGGGGCGGGTGCCGGCCGGTCCGTGGCAGGGCGTGGGTCAGCGGGGCACGGGTCAGCGGGTCGGGGTGTCCAGGCCCAGCAGACGGTCCTTCAGGGCCGGGAACTGTTCCCGGGTCTCCGCGACCTTCGCCGGGTCGAACTCCACGGTGAGGATCTCCTCGCCCGGACCCGCCTCGGCGAGGACCTCACCCCACGGGTCGACCACGATCGAGTGACCGGCCTGGGGAACTCCCGCGTGCGTACCGGCCGTTCCGCAGGCAAGGACGTACGCCTGGTTCTCGACGGCGCGTGCCTGGGCGAGCAGGGTCCAGTGGGAGCGGCGCCGCTCGGGCCAGCCGGCCGGGAGGACGAAGGTCTGCGCCCCGGCGTCGACGAGTCCGCGGAAGAGTTCGGGGAACCGGAGGTCGTAGCAGGTGGCGACGCCGATGACGGTCTCCGGCAGCCGCACGGTCACCAGGTCCGTGCCCGCGCCCATCAGCACGGCCTCGCCCTTGTCGAAGCCGAAGCGGTGAATCTTGCGGTAGGCGGCGACGCGTTCGCCGGCGGGGGAGTAGACGAGGGAGGTGTTGTAGAGGGGGGCCTCGGTCTCCGGGCCGGTCCCGGAGGCGGCGCGCTCGGGGATCGAGCCGGCGTGCAGCCACACGCCCGCGTCGCTCGCCGCCTTGCTCATCGCTTCGTGGGTCGGCCCGTCCAGCGGCTCGGCCCGCGTCCCGAACTCCTCGTAGGCGAAGGCGCCGGTGGTCCAGAGTTCGGGGAGCACGACGAGATCGACTCCGGCTTGATCGCGTACCAGGTCCGCCACGCGGCGTCTGCGGTCCGCGACCGTTTCGTCGTCGTTTACGTCGATCTGGAGGAGCGAGGCGCGCACACTACCACCGTCCTGGCATTCGAGCCGTCGATACGGGCCTACGATCGTCACACGAAAGCACTGCCGGGGTGCCTCACAGCAGCGTAACTTAGCGTCCCAAGACACCCGCTGCCTGTGAAATGCCCGCGTCCAACCGCCCGAGGGGTCCCGTTCCGTGAGTCTGCATCCGAGTCTTCAGTCCTACGCCGACGCCTGGGCCCACTCGATCGAAGCGATATCCGAGCTGGTGCAGCCGCTTGTGGAGGGCGAGTGGAACCGGCGGACTCCGTGCCCCGGCTGGTCGGTCCGTGACATCGTCTCGCATGTCATCGGGCTGGACTGCGAGATGCTCGGCGACCCGCGGCCGATCCACACGCTTCCCCGCGATCTCTACCACGTGACGAACGAACACCAGCGGTACATGGAGATGCAGGTCGACGTGCGCCGTCACCACACGGCGCCGGAGATGACCTCCGAGCTGGAGTACACGATCATCCGTCGCAACCGGCAGCTCCGGAACGAGTCGCGGCAGCCCGACGCGAAGGTGCGGGGCCCGCTCGGCACCGAGGTCACCCTGGAACACGCGATGCGCAACCGCGCGTTCGACGTGTGGGTGCACGAGCAGGACCTGCGGTACACGCTGGGCCGGCCGGGCAACCTCGACTCCCCCGGTTCGCAGATCGTGCGGGACCAGCTCCTGGCCGCGCTGCCGAAGATCGTCGCCAAGAACGCCGGGGCTCCGGCGAACTCCGCGGTCGTCTTCGACGTGCACGGTCCCGTCGAGTTCCTCCGCACCGTCCGCGTGGACGCCGACGGGCGCGGCTCGATAGACGGTTCGCCCTCCCTCGGTCCCGCCGTCAGCCTCGCCCTCGACTGGGAGACCTTCGTCCGGCTGACCTGCGGCCGCGTCAAACCCGACGCCGTGTCCGACCGCATCAAGGCCGAGGGTGACCCGGAACTGACTACGGCGATCCTGCGCAGCCTCGCCGTAACGCCGTAGGAGCAACGCGGGCAACGGGGCGGGGGCGGTTCCCCCGCCCTCCGTCCGTCCCGCTCCGCGGCACGACGTGCCCCTCGGCGGGCGGTCACGCCGGTACGTGCACCGTCTCCACCCGGCTGGCCACGAGCCGCTCCCGCTCCCGGCGGGCCGCTTCCTTGCGCAGCCGGAAGATCTGGCTGAGGCCGAGCGCCTGGAGCACGAACACGGCGGAGAAGGCGATCCGGTAGTCGTCGCCGGTGGCGTCGAGCAGGATGCCGATGGCCAGCAGCGTCGTCATCGAGGCGACGAAACCGCCCATGTTGGTGATCCCGGACGCGGTCCCCTGACGCTCCGGCGGGTTCGCGGGTCGAGCGAAGTCGAAGCCGAGCATCGAGGCCGGCCCGCAGAACCCGAGCACCACGCACAGCACGACGAGCAGCCACATCGGCGCGTGCTCGCCCGGGTACACCAGCACCCCCGCCCACACGACGGCCGTCGCCGCGACCGTGCCCAGGGCCAGCGGCAGCCGCGCGGCGTGGTGCCGGGCGACGACCTGCCCGTAGACCAGCCCGGCGCCCATGTTGGCCAGGACCACGAAGGTCAGAAGCTCACCGGCCGTGGCCCGCGTGAGGCCCTGCGCCTGGACGAGGAACGGCATCCCCCACAGCAGCAGGAACACCATCGCCGGGAACTGGGTGGTGAAGTGCACCCACAGACCCAGCCGGGTGCCGGGCTCCCGCCAGGACGCGAGGATCTGCCGGCGGACATAGGCGGCGCCCCGGTGCGGGAACGGCTCCGGGCTGTGGCCCTCGGGGTGGTCCTCCAGGAACAGCAGCAGAAGGACGAGGACGACCACACCGGCGGCGGCGCTGCCGGCGAAAGCGGCCGTCCAGCCCACGCCGTGCAGCAGCCGGGCGATCACGAGCGTCGAGACGAGGTTGCCCGCCATGCCGGCCAGACCCGCGAGCTGCGCGACGAGCGGTCCGCGCCGGGCGGGGAACCACCGGGTGCCGAGCCGCAGCACGCTGATGAACGTCATCGCGTCGCCGCAGCCCAGCAGGGCGCGCGAGGCGAGCGCCATGCCGTACGACGAGGAGAACGCGAAGCCCAGTTGTCCCGCCGTGAACAGCAGGACGCCGATGGTCAGCACCTTCTTCGTGCCGAGCCGGTCGACGAGGAGCCCGACCGGTATCTGCATGCCCGCGTACACGAGGAGTTGGAGGATGGAGAAGGTGGACAGGGCGGAAGCGCCCACGTGGAAGCGGTCCGCCGCGTCGAGCCCGGCCACCCCCAGGGACGTACGGAAGATGACCGCGACGAAGTAGACCGAGACGCCGATGCCCCAGACGGCGATCGCGCGCCGGCCGCCGGGCGGGTCGCCGGGCAGGGTGGCCGGGGAGCTCATCGGACCTCGCCCCGCGCCAGGTTGGAGAACCAGCTCACGTGTCCGTGGATGAGGCCGACGACCGCGTCGGCGTCGCCGGAGCGCAGCGCCTGGAGAATCTGTTCGTGCTCGACGAGCGTCTTGGTGATCCGGTCGGGGTGGGCGTGCATCACGGCGACTCCCATCCTGAGCTGCCGGTCGCGGAGCTGGTCGTAGAGCCGGGAGAGGATCTCGTTGCCGCCGCTGCGGACGATCTCGGCGTGGAAACAGCGGTCGGTGACGGCGGCGCCGGCCAGGTCACCGGCGGCGGCCTGCTCCTTCTGCCGGTCCAGCAGTTCCTCCAGACGGGCCAGGAGCTGCGGCGACGCCGGTACGGCCTTGCGCGCGGCGTGCTCCTCGACGAGCTGGCGGGTCTCGACCACGTCGGCGATCTCCTGGGCGGAGACCGGCAGGACGAGCGCGCCCTTCTTCGGGTAGAGCCTGATCAGCCCTTCGGCTTCCAGGCGGAGCAGCGCCTCCCGGACGGGGGTGCGCGATACGCCCACCGCGTCGGCGAGTTCGCCCTCCGTGAGCAGGGCCCCGCCCTCGTAACGGCGTTCCAGGACCCCGTCCTTGACGTGGGCGTAGACGCGGTCGGCTGCCGGAGGCTGCTTCACGGGGGGCCGCGCCGGCGCGGGAGGGGCTGAAGGCATGCGCACATCATAGATACAACACGTACGCATGCCCGGAGCATTTCAGCATGCGGACCCCAACGGCCCCTGCCTGTAACCCAGGTCACTGGAATTTCCTCCGTTCGCCGCACATCCCTTTGCGTTCTCCGCGAGTCTGAACGTGGGACGGCATCCCTACGTGCCGTTCTCTCAGGGGCATTTCGCGCATTCGGAGCGTTCATTTTGATTACCGGCATTAAGGGCACGCGTTTCCGCAGGGCCGCCGCTGTGACCCTCACGACCGGCGCCGTGCTGGCAGCCGGAGCCTTCGGCGCCGCGCCCGCGGGGGCCGTCGCCACGCCCACGATCACCGCCAAGGGCGGCTATGTCATGAACAACGGGACCGGTGCGACTCTCTACAAGAAGGCAGAGAACACCAAGCTGTCCACCGGTTCCACCACGAAGATCATGACGGCCAAGGTCGTACTCGCTCAGACGAACCTGAACTTGGACGCCAAGGTCACGGTCTCGAGCGCGTACAGCAACTACATCGTCGACAACGGTTACCTCTCTTCGGCCAACCTGATCGTCGGTGACAAGGTCACCGTCCGTCAGCTCCTCTACGGTCTGATGCTGCCGTCCGGCTGCGACGCCGCCTACGCGCTCGCCGACCAGTTCGGCTCGGGCACGACCCGCGCCGCCCGCGTGAAGTCGTTCATCGGCAAGATGAACACCACGGCTCACAGCCTCGGCATGACGAACACGCACTTCGACTCGTTCGACGGCGTCGGCCACGGTGCGAACTACTCGACGCCGCGCGACCTGACGAAGCTCGCCAGCAGCGCCATGAAGAGCTCGACGTTCAAGACGGTCGTCAAGACCGTCTCCACCAAGCAGAAGGTGACGACCGCGAGTGGCGGCTACCGCTACTACACGTGGGAGAACACCAACAAGCCGCTGCTGACCGGCTACTCCGGCACGATCGGCGTCAAGACCGGCTCGGGTCCCGAGGCGAAGTACTGCCTCGTCTTCGCCGCCACCCGCAACGGCAAGACGGTCATCGGCACGGTGCTCGCCTCCACGTCGATCACCAACCGCACGTCCGACGCCAAGAAGCTGATGAACTACGCCTTCGCCCGCTAAGGCGAGCGGACAGCGGGAACAGACACACCAGAGGGGCCTGCCGGGCGGTGCGCGGCGGGCCCCTCCGGTGTTTCGGGCCGCCCGGGAAACCGAGCCCGACATGCCGAGGGCGCCTCTTCCCGTGCGGGAAGAGGCGCCCTCGGCGGATACGGATCGCTTCCGGCCGGCCGACGGGGGTCAGACCCGCGCGGCCGGTCGGCTCACGCCCAGGTGATCAGCCGCTTGGGCTGCTCCAGGACGGCCGCGGTGTCCGCGAGGACCCGGGAGCCGAGCTCGCCGTCGACCAGGCGGTGGTCGAAGGACAGCGCCAGCGTGGTGACCTGACGGGGCTTGACCTTGCCCTTGTGGACCCAGGGCTGCGGCTTGATCGCGCCCACCGCGAGGATCGCGGACTCGCCGGGGTTGAGGATCGGCGTGCCCGTGTCGACGCCGAAGACGCCCACGTTGGTGATCGTCACCGTGCCGCCCTGCATCGCGGCCGGTGAGGTCTTGCCCTCGCGGGCCGTGGCCACCAGCTCGCCCAGCGACTCGGCCAGCTGCGGCAGGGTCTTGGAGTGGGCGTCCTTGATGTTCGGCACGATCAGGCCACGGGGCGTGGCGGCGGCGATGCCCAGATTCACGTAGTGCTTCTGGACGATCTCCTGATTGGCCTCGTCCCAGGACGCGTTGACGCCCGGGTTGCGCTTGATCGCGACCAGCAGGGCCTTGGCCACGAGCAGCAGCGGATTGACCCGCAGCCCCTGCATGTCCTTGTCCTGCTTGAGCTCCTCGACCAGGCGCATCGTGCGCGTCACGTCGATCGTCACGAACTCGGTGACGTGCGGCGCGGTGAACGCCGAACCCACCATCGCGGTGGCGATCGCCTTGCGGACGCCCTTCACCGGGATCCGGGTCTCCCGCGCGCCGTCGTACGACGCGGCCGGGGCCGGAACCTGGGGCTCGACGCGAGCCGGGGCCTGCGGGACCGCGACCGGAGCGGGCGCCTGTGCCGGGGCGGCCGCAGCGTGCACGTCCTCCCGCGTGATGATGCCGTCCGGGCCCGACGGGGTGACCGTCGCCAGGTCGACGCCGAGGTCCTTGGCGAGCTTGCGGACCGGGGGCTTGGCGAGCGGCCGCTGCTGGGCGGGCGCGGTGCCGTGGCCGTTGAGCTCGCCCTGGATCGCGGTGGCCGCGTAGAGCGTCCCGCTCGGCAGGTCCGGGACCTCGGCTCCCTTACGGGGGCGCCGCTTGGTGGACGTCACCGCCACGCCGTACCCCACGAGGACCGGCGTGCGGCCCGCGGGCTTGGCCTCCTCGGCGGGGGCCGCCTCCACCGCAGGAGCGACGGAAGCAGCCGGAGCGGCAGGTGCCTGTTCGGCGGCCGGGGCCGCCGGCGCGGGCGCCGCGCCACCGGACACGTCCACCGCGATGATCACCTGGCCGACGTCCACCGTCGTGCCCTCGGGGAAGCGGAGCTCGCTCACCACACCGGTGAACGGGATCGGCAGTTCGACCGCGGCCTTGGCCGTCTCGACCTCGCAGACGACCTGCCCGTCGGTGACCTTGTCACCGGGCTGGACGTACCACTTGAGGATCTCCGCCTCGGTGAGTCCCTCGCCCACATCGGGCATCTTGAACTCGCGGAGTCCCGACGCGTTCTCAGTCATCGTCGTCACGACTCTCTCCTAGTACGCCAGCGAGCGGTCGACGGCGTCGAGCACCCGGTCCAGGCCCGGAAGGTACTCCTCCTCCAGGCGGGCCGGCGGGTACGGGGCGTGGTAGCCGCCGACCCGCAGAACGGGCGCCTCCAGGTGGTAGAAGCACCGCTCGGTGATGCGGGCCGCGATCTCCGCGCCCGCCCCCAGGAACACCGGTGCCTCGTGCACGACGACCAGGCGGCGGGTCTTCTCGACCGAGACCTGGATCGAGTCGAAGTCGATCGGGGACATCGAACGCAGGTCCAAGACCTCGATCGACTTGCCCTCCTCCTGGGCGGCCGCGGCGGCCTCCAGGCAGACCTTCACCATCGGGCCGTACGCGACCAGGGTGAGGTCGCTGCCCTCGCGCGCCACCCGCGCCTTGTGCAGCGGACCGGGGATGGCGTCCTTGTTGACCTCGGCCTTGTCCCAGTAGCGCCGCTTGGGCTCGAAGAAGATCACCGGGTCGTCGCTCTGGATGGCCTGCTGCATCATCCAGTAGGCGTCGCCGGCGTTCGAGGGAGAGACCACCTTCAGGCCCGCCACGTGCGCGAACAGCGCCTCCGGGGACTCCGAGTGGTGCTCGACGGCGCCGATGCCGCCGCCGTACGGGATGCGGATGACGACGGGGAGCTTGATCTTGCCGAGCGCCCGCGCGTGCATCTTCGCGAGCTGGGTGACGATCTGGTCGTACGCCGGGAAGACGAATCCGTCGAACTGGATCTCCACGACCGGGCGGTAGCCGCGCAGGGCCAGGCCGATCGCGGTGCCGACGATGCCCGACTCGGCGAGCGGGGTGTCGATGACCCGCTCCTCGCCGAAGTCCTTCTGGAGACCGTCGGTGACCCGGAAGACACCACCGAGCTTGCCGACGTCCTCGCCCATGATGAGGACCTTGGGGTCGGCGTCGAGGGCCGTGCGCAGCGATTCGTTGATCGCCTTGGCCAGCGCCATCTTTTCCGTCGTCATGGCTACTTGCCCTCCCCTGCGTCCGCGAACGACGCCTGGTAGGCGGCGAACTGGGCTCGCTCCTCGTCGACGAGCGCGTGCCCGTCCGCGTACACGTTCTCGAAGATGGCCATGTGGTCCGGGTCAGGCATGGCCCGTACGACCTCGCGTACTCGCTTGCCCAACGCTTCGCTCTCGGTCTCGAGTTCCGCGAAGAACGCCTCGTCGGCGTGGTTCGCGCTCTCCAGGTAGGCACGCAGGCGCAGGATCGGGTCCTTCGCCTCCCACGCCTCGCGCTCCTCGTCGGCCCGGTACTTGGTCGGGTCGTCGGAGGTGGTGTGCGCGCCCATGCGGTAGGTGAAGGCCTCCACCAGGGTGGGGCCCTCGCCGCTGCGGGCCCGCTCCAGCGCCCACTTGGTGACCGCGAGGCAGGCGAGGACGTCGTTGCCGTCGACGCGGACGCCGGGGAAGCCGAAGCCCTGAGCGCGCTGGTAGAGCGGCACGCGCATCTGGCGCTCGGTCGGCTCGGAGATCGCCCACTGGTTGTTCTGGCAGAAGAACACGACCGGCGCGTTGTAGACGGCGCCGAAGTTGAAGGCCTCCATGACGTCGCCCTGGCTGGAGGCGCCGTCACCGAAGTACGCGATCACGGCCGAGTCGGCGCCGTCCTTGGCGATGCCCATGGCGTAGCCGGTGGCGTGCAGCGTCTGCGAGCCGATGACGATCGTGTACAGGTGGAAGTTGTTGCCGTTCGGGTCCCAGCCGCCGTTGTTCACACCCCGGAACATGCCGAGCAGGTTGGTCGGGTCGACTCCGCGGCACCAGGCGACGCCGTGCTCGCGGTAGGTCGGGAAGACGTAGTCGTCGTCGCGGGTGGCGCGGCCGGAGCCGATCTGGGCGGCCTCCTGGCCGAGCATCGAGGCCCACAGGCCCAGCTCGCCCTGGCGCTGCAGGGAGGTGGCCTCCGCGTCGAAGCGGCGGCTCAGGACCATGTCCCGGTACAGGCCGCGCAGCTCCTCGGGGGTGATGTCGGCGACGTACGGGTCGTACGTGGCGTCCTTGACCCGCTTGCCTTCCGGGGTCAGCAGCTGAACGAGCTCCGGCTCGCCGCCCGTCGCCCCGGGCGACTTCTTGGCGGCCGCGCCGGCGCTCCTGCTCGCGGCGCTCTTGGTACCGGTCGTACTGGCGCTCGCGGCGCTCTTCGTACCGGCGCTGCGTCGCGGCTTGCGCGCGGCAGTGCTCTCCACGGTCACGTGTGCTCCTCCGTCGGTCCGGCCCCCGGGGTTGCCGGAAGGCTGGGGTCCCCCTCGCTCGCGGTTCGAGTTCGGGAGAGCGGCTCGCCTGTTCCGGCACCCGTGCACGGGGTGGGTGCCACTCGGCCGGGAACAGGCGTGACAGGTGCCCCGGCGAGCGCCCTGCAACTGCCACGTTACCCAGTGCTTCACATTTCTGTGAAACCCCTCCTGACCTGCGATTTTGATAGGAAATCCAAGTACTTGGAAACGTGAATTTCCTACTAGATCGAGCAGATCGGAACAGTCGCTGGTCACAGCACTGGTCACAGCCTTGCAGGGGGCCGGAACCCTGGCACGTTATCCCGGCCACCCCGGGCTCGGGAAGAGTTCACCTGGGGCAATGCCCAGGGCCGTGTGTGAGACTGACACCGTGCGTGAAATCGGGAAAATCACGGTATTCCTCCTCGATGACCACGAAGTGGTCCGCCGTGGCGTCCACGAACTGATCTCGGTCGAGGACGACCTCGAAGTGGTGGGGGAAGCGGGTACGGCGGCCGACGCACTGGTACGGATCCCGGCCACCCGCCCGGACGTGGCCGTCCTGGACGTACGCCTCCCGGACGGCAGCGGGGTGGAGGTCTGCCGCGAGGTCCGCTCCGCGCACGAGGACATCAAATGCCTGATGCTGACCTCGTACGCCGACGACGAGGCCCTCTTCGACGCGATCATGGCGGGCGCGTCGGGCTATGTCCTCAAGGCGATTCGCGGCCATGAGCTGCTCACGGCCGTACGGGATGTCGCGGCCGGGAAGTCCCTGCTGGACCCGGTGGCCACCGCGCGCGTCCTGGAAAGGCTGCGGGACGGCGGCAGCAAGGACAACGGCCGGCTCTCCCGTCTCACCGACCAGGAACGCAGAATCCTCGATCTGATCGGCGAGGGGCTCACCAATCGCCAGATCGGGGAGCGACTGCACCTGGCCGAGAAAACGATCAAGAATTACGTGTCGAGCCTGCTGTCCAAACTGGGAATGCAGCGCAGGTCGCAGGCGGCCGCCTATGTGGCCCGCAAACAGGCGGAACAGCGACATCCTTGAATGATCAGGGGTTGCGGCACCTCTGGGGCCGGTGACCTCTTTGGAACGGGTGACCCCTTGGGGACGGGTGACCCCTTGGGGACGGGTGACCCCTTGGGGACGGGTGACCCTTTACGGAGACCGGACGGAGAAAGCGGACGAAAAGAATCCGCTCTCCCGGGTCCCGAACGGACCCGGGAGGACCGGACCAGGTCAGCCCACGGTCCCCGCGGCGGGGGACTCGGTGCCGCCGCCGGCCGGCTCGCTGGACTCCGGCTCGTCCGTCGGCGTCGACGGTGTGCTCGGTTCCGCCGTGGTCGGCGCGGTCTTCGTCGGCTCGTCCGTCGGCTCGTCCGTCTGTTCCGGAGTGGTGGCGTTCCGGGACGGCTCGTACGACGGGGGGTAGTCCGTGGTGTCGCCGGTGTTGGTCGAGTCGTCCGACGTGCCGTCGTCCGAGGACTGGTCCGTCGAGTCGTCGGTGGGCTGATCGGTGGAGTCGTCCTGCTTGCTGGAGTGCGAGACGGTCGGCGTCGGCGTGGTGCCGGTCCCCGAACCCGAGCCGTTTCCGGTGTTGTGCAGCGCCAGCGCGACACCACCGGCGATGGCGATCAGCGCGAAGACCGCGAGGATCCACAGCTTGCCGCGGCCGCTGCCCCGGTTTCCGTGCCCCTCGAAGCCGCCGTCGTCACCGGCCCCGTAGGCCGGGATGAGCGGCGCCGGGATCTGCGTGGTGCCGTAGTCGCCGGGGTGCGGCAGCGACGCCGTGCCGGCGAAACCGGCTCCCTGGCCGTGCGGCCCCTCGTGCATGGTGACCGGGCCGGTGTTCCAGGTGCCGGTGTGGCTGCCCTGGTCGTACAGCATCTGGAGCGCGTACTGGACGAGTCCGCGCATCTCCTCGGCGGTCTGGAAGCGGTCGTCCGGATCCTTCGCGAGGGCGCGCATGACGAGCCCGTCGAGCTCCGGCGGCACCTCTCGCGAGACCTCCGAGGGAGGCAGCGGGATGTCCTGGACGTGCTGGTAGACCACCGACAGCGGGGTCTCGCCAGTGAACGGGGGCCGCAGCGCGAGGAGTTCGTAGAGCAGACAACCGGTCGCGTACAGGTCGGAGCGGTGGTCGACGGCCTTGCCGAGCGCCTGCTCCGGGGAGAGGTACTGCGGCGTGCCCATGACCATGCCGGTCTGGGTCATCGTCGACTGCGCGCCGTGCAGGGCACGCGCGATGCCGAAGTCCATCACCTTGACCGCGCCGGTCTCCGTGATGATCACGTTCGCCGGCTTGATGTCGCGGTGCACGATCCCGTGCTGGTGCGAGTAGGCCAGCGCCTCGAGGACACCGGAGACGATGATCAGCGCCTGCTCGGGCCCGGGGGCCTCGGCGTTGATCAGCAGATCGCGGATCGTGTGACCCTCGACGATCTCCATGACGATGTACGGGACGACGCCGTGCCCGACCACGTCCTCGCCGGAGTCGTACACGGCCACGACCGCGTGGTGGTTGAGCCCCGCGACCGACTGTGCCTCGCGTGTGAAACGCGCCTTGGACACGGGGTCCTCGGCCAGATCGGAGCGGAGCAGCTTCACCGCGACGGTCCGTCCCAGGCGCACGTCCTCGGCGGCGAACACCTCGGCCATGCCGCCCCGGCCGAGCCGGTGTGTCAGCCGATACCGGCCGTCGCCGACCAGCCCGCCGTTACCCCACAGCTCCGGCGCATCCGACATACCGCCGCCAGTCGCCTCGGGGTCGGACGGGCCCTGAGCGCGCTGCTGCTGTGCCATCAGTCCTCGCCGTCGTTTCTGCCCGCGGTCTGCGCGGTGGTTGTTACGGTCTCCGTCGGGCCACGCTACAGGCTCCACGTGGGGCGCCGGTCCGAGATGAGCGTGAGATGGACCGGACGTCCCGTCCGTCGAAGTCCGTTGGAGTCCGTCGGTGCACATTCCGTGTACCGGGCGTACGTCACCTGTAACGCTTCCGCGACGCTTCTTTCTCAGACGGTCACGGAACGGGCACCGAGCTTGACGTGTCCGTGCCCTCGGGCAGACTTGGCCCGGAATAAGCCAATCGATCACCGATGCCGCGGGGGACGCAGAAGATGAGCCAGGACGGCGCACAGGGCCGGTACGCGGGGCGCGCGGTCGCCGGCGGCCGCTACCAGTTGCGCGATCTGCTCGGCGAGGGCGGTATGGCCTCGGTGCATCTCGCCTACGACTCGGTGCTCGACCGGCAGGTCGCGATCAAGACCCTGCACACCGAACTCGGCCGGGAACAGGCCTTCCGCGAGCGCTTCCGCCGCGAGGCCCAGTCGGTGGCCAAGCTCACCCACACGAACATCGTCTCGGTGTTCGACACCGGCGAGGACGACCTCGACGGCATGACGACGCCGTACATCGTCATGGAGTACATCGAGGGCAAGCCGCTCGGCTCGGTCCTCGACTCGGACATCCAGCAGTACGGCGCGATGCCCGCCGACAAGGCCCTGAAGATCACCGCGGACGTCCTGGCGGCCCTGGAGATCAGCCACGAGATGGGCCTGGTCCACCGGGACATCAAGCCCGGCAACGTCATGATGACCAAGCGCAACATCGTCAAGGTCATGGACTTCGGCATCGCCCGCGCCATGCAGTCCGGCGTCACCTCCATGACGCAGACCGGCATGGTCGTCGGCACCCCGCAGTACCTCTCCCCGGAGCAGGCCCTCGGCCGGGGCGTCGACGCCCGGTCCGACCTGTACTCGGTCGGCATCATGCTGTTCCAGCTCGTCACCGGGCGGCTGCCGTTCGAGGCGGACTCCCCGCTGGCGATCGCGTACGCGCACGTCCAAGAGGAGCCGGTCGCGCCCTCCTCGGTCAACCGCTCCCTGCCCCCGGCCGTGGACGCGCTGATCGCCCGCGCGCTGAAGAAGAACCCGAACGAGCGCTTCCCGAGCGCCGAGATCATGCGCGACGAGTGCCTCCGGGTCGCCCAGTCGTTCCAGGCCGCCGCGCCGAACATCGTGCCGGGCGCCCAGACGCCGAGCGGTTCGGGCGTCGGCTCCGCCGTCTTCCCGCCGGTCGACCAGGGCACCCCGGCCCCCGGTCCCGTGCAGACGCCGTACCAGCCGAACCCGTACGGCACGCCGACCCCCGCCCCGGCGTACGGCTACCCGCAGCAGGGCGGCTACCCGACTCCGCCGCAGACCTCCGCGTACGCCGGGCAGCACGGCGCCTCCACGCCTCCCCCGTACAACCTCTCGCCCCAGCCCGCCGGCGGCCAGGGGCGCGGCGGGAGCAACAAGTCGGTCGTGGTCGGCTCGGTCCTGGTCGCGATCATCGCGATCGGCGGTCTGATCACGGCGCTCACCCTGAACGGCGGGAACGGCGACGACGACAAGGGCGGCGGCGACAGCACCGCCAGTTCGTCGACCACCGCGGTCGCGGGCCACAAGGGCCCGGACACGTCGAAGACGATCGACACCGAGAAGTGCACGGACCCGACGGAGTCGTACGACGACCCCAAGAAGATCATGGTCCCCGACTTCCACTTCAAGAACCTGACCTCGGTGAAGTCCTGCTTCCAGGCCGCCGGCTGGCGAATGAAGATCACGCAGGTGGACGAGAACACGTACGGCGAGGACACGATCATGGACCAGTTCCCCTCCGCCGGTGACGACGTCGACCCCAAGAACATGCCCGAGATCGAGCTCAAGGTGTCCTCGGGCGACCCCTCCTAGGGTCCTGGGCACTCGCCCTGGACACCCCGCTTCCCCGGACACCCCGGGCGGCCTGGGTGTCCGGGCTCGGAAACGGAACGGGAAGCGGAATCGGAACGGGCCCGGCACGTGCGTGCCGGGCCCGCTTCTTGTCGGTGATGATCGCCCGGCGCCGGGTGACGGGGGCGGTGACTCGATGACCCGCGTGGTCGGCCGACGACACGCGGGGCTGGTCGACAACACGCGTGACGGGTCGGCAACCCCTCGTGGTTACAGGTACGGCCCGCCCGAACGGCCGCCCGTACGGGGGTCCTCGTCGCCCTCCAGGCCGCCGACACCCGGCGGAAGCGCACGGCGCATCTGCTCCAACTGCGCCCTGGCCGCCATCTGCTGGGCGAACAGGGTCGTCTGGATCCCGTGGAAGAGCCCTTCCAGCCAGCCCACCAACTGAGCCTGCGCGATCCGCAGTTCGGCGTCGCTGGGGGTCCCCTCGTCCGTGAAGGGCAAGGAGAGCCGCTCCAGTTCCTCCACGAGCTCCGGAGCGAGACCGTCCTCCAGCTCCTTGACGGAACTCGCGTGGATCTCCTTGAGGCGGACCCTGCTGGCCTCGTCCAGGGGAGCGGCGCGCACTTCCTCCAGAAGCTGCTTGATCATGCTCCCGATGCGCATCACCTTGGCAGGCTGTTCCACCATCTCCGTCACCGGGATCTCGCGGGAGTCCTCGTCCCCGGTGCCGCCGAGAGCCATCCCGTCCTGTCCGACGACCAGGATCTGAGGGTTCTCCGGCGACCGTTCGTTCCTCGGCATCTCCATGCCGCCATTCTCTCGCACCCACGTACTCCATCACGGTGGTGCCCCCCATACACAGTGATCCACCACCTACGTCGGCCCAGTTGGCGAAATGAGGGGGTGCCACGGCCTCTGAAGTGCGCGAATGACGTCACTTTCTGTCGAGATGCCGGGATCACGACGTCATGTGAGGCTGGTTGCGTCGATCACGGCACCCATCTTGGCGAACCGTTCCGGGAGGGGGTCACCGACGTGACTCCAAGGCTGCGCACCCTGCCCACGGCCGGACTCCTCGCGGCGGCCCTGCTGACCGGCGCCGCCCCCGTCACCCATGCCGCTCAGGCAGCCTCCGGGAGCTTCTCGTCCACGGCCGCGGCCAGGTCCGGAGTTCTCGCGACCACCAGGGGGCACGCGTCCACCGCCCTGGCCCGCTCCGGGGACCTCACGCCCGTCGCCCTGGCCCGCTCCGGGAGCCTCGCGCCCACCGCCGGGGCCGGCTCCTGGAGCGGCGGCGCGGCCGCTGTCTCTCGGGGGCCGTCGGCTGCCGACGGCACCTCACCGGCTCCGCCCACCCGCGGCAGCGACTCGCCCGCTCCTTCCGCGGGGGAGACCACCACGCCCACCCCGTCCACCTCGACCGCCCCGTCCACGCCGCCCACGCCGGGGACCGGATCACCGCATCCGTCACCCGGACGGACCACCCCGTCCGTTCCGTCCGCGCCGTCCGCGCAGGGGCCTACCGCCTCGGACGCGGCCCGTCCCACGGCCTCCGATCCGGCCCGCCCCACCCCGACGGCGGACCCCTCCCGCTCCCGCGCGGGCAGCTACGCGGGCGAGGGACGCGAGCGGCCCGGCCGCACGGAGCAGGACACTCCGGACGGCCGGGACAGCCAGGACTCCGACAGCCCGGACCTCCAGGACACGGCCCCCGCCGCGGACACCGCGATCACGGAGCCGAGCGAGGCCACCGACCCCTCGGGCGACAACGCGGCCCCCGTCCAGCAGAGCGTCGTGGGCACGCCCGAGGGAGAGCTGGCGATCCTGCCGCTGGGCAGCGGCCTGGTCCTCATCGGCCTGGGCCTGGCCCTGGCCTTGCTGGGCCTGCGGGTACGCAACGGCTGAGCAGCCCCCGGAGGGCGGCAACCGTTGCGGCCGAGCGGGCCCCACTAGGGCCTGTCTGACAATTCCCGTCGTCGCCCGAAGGGCGGCCCGGCGGCGTCATGGGGGTCCCCCCTGCTCGAGCGGAGCCGAGAGCTCGGGGGAGCGTGCTCTCGGCGTGCCGG